>JAGQSE010000252.1 GCA_020439725.1 Acidobacteriota bacterium | reverse complement strand
CCTCGCTTCGCCTCGATGCCGACACCCGTCTGGTCGTCGAGGACGGAGCGCGTTTCCTCCTCGAACGAGGCGCCGTCTATGTCGACACCGGAGCAGAGCGCGGGGTCCCGGTGATCGTCAGCACCGCCCTCGGCCAGGTCACGGACATCGGCACCCAGTTCGAGGTCCGGCTCGGCGGAGGAGATGAGTCTCTGACCGTTCAGGTCCGTGAAGGCGCCGTCGAGGTCTCGGCGGCGGGCGCGACCCACCGGGCGGCCGCCGGGGCGCGCCTCGAGCTTCACCGCGACGGGTCGGTCGCACGCTCCGCGCTCGCCCCCACCGCCGCTTCGTGGGCCTGGGTGTCCGAAGTAGCGCCGTTCTACCAGCTCGACGGCCGGACCTTGCGCCAGGTCCTGGCCTGGTACCACCGCGAGACCGGGCGCAGCGCGGACCTCGACCCCACCGTCGAACCGGAGGTTCTCGACGACCGGCTCTACGGCTCTGCCGAGGGGCTCGCTCCCGACGAGGTACTGGCCCTCGCCCTGGCCGGAAGCGGTCTCGAAGCGCGACCGGACGGGGACGCGGTGCTCGTCGTGCCCGCCGGGGCCGCGCCGCGCTGAGCGCCCCGCGTCTCAGAGCTCCCAGCGGAAACCGATGGACGGAAAGACACCGGTCGTCTCCTCGCGCTGCGACCGGACCGTGCCATCGTCCTCGATCTGAATGTCGAGCCCGTCGACGTTGCGCCGGCCATAGAGGTTCTGGACGTCGAGATAAACCTCCCAGCGCTTCCCCGACGGCCGCACCCACGACCGCCGGAAGCGGAGATCGAGCCGGTGGTAGGGCGGCAACCGCAGGCTGTTCAAGGGCCCGAGCACCGGCACCACCTCGGCCTCGCCGACCTCGAGCTTCGGGTCGTCCTCCGAGGGCTCGCCTGCGGAGCCAGGAAGCACCTCCGCCGTCAGCGGCGTGATCGGCCAGCCGGTATGGTAGCGCCAGGCGAGATCGAGGCTGGTCCGGGCCCCCAGGTCGAAGCGCAGGTTGGCGGACAAGGCCTCGCGTTCCTCCACCTGGCGCGGCACCCAGCGACCCGCGATGCGATCACGGGTGGTGGCGTTGGCATAGCTCACCCACCCATCGACCCGCCGGCCGGCACGACCGCGGAGAAAGATCTCGACGCCTCGGGCCAGACTCTCTTCGGGCTCGATCAGGACCCGGTCCGGCTCGAGCTCGGGAAAGGTGTTGAAACCCTCGAAGAGGTTCTCGTAGCGCGGTCGCGGGTTGCCGGTGCGCCGCTCGTAGGCCTCGACCCGCAAATGCAGTCGGGCCGGACCGCGGAACCGGTGCTCGACCCCCAGCACCCGGTGCTCGGAACGCTCGGCGGGGAAGATCTCGGTGGCCCCGTCGCCAACCTGGCGCTCGTAGGGCCGCTGGCTCTGGTAGTACCTACCCCAGGCCAGGCGACCGATGGTGGCTTCGCCCAGGCGGAGCGCCACCCCGAGCCGCGGTGACAGGAGCGCCTCGTCGGTGAGCGTGTAGCGATCGAAGCGCAGACCCGGCTGCAAGGTGACCACGGGCCCGACGGTCGCCCGCAGCCCGGCGTGGAGCCCGAGATGCTCGCTGGTGGTGCGCTGCCGAAAGGCACGATCCGCGTGCCCGCCGTCGGGCCGGATCGCCGCCAGCGGGTCCTCGAAGTCGATCTTGCCACGGTAGTCGAAGCCCGACTGGAAGCGGCGTAGCTCGGCGCCGCCTTCGAGCTCGCCGTCGGCGAGCTGGTGGCTCCAAGTCTGGCGGACGCCGAGGACATCGAAGTCGCTCCGGTCGCGCAGCTCGAAGGAGAAGTTGTCCTCGATCTCGGTGGCGCGGCGGTCCTGATCGACGGTGCTCGAGGACAGGATGGTCTCGACCAGCGTCCGCGGCCCCAGCGTCAGCTGATGGGCCGCCCAGGCGTACTGCCGGTCGTAGTCGTTGTTGTAGCGCTTGACGCCGTCGCGACCGATCTCGACGACCTCGAGCCTGTCGGCCGCGTACAGGCCGTGGAGTCGGAGCGCCTGGCGTGGCGACGGCACGAGCGCCAGCTTGGCGAAGCCATCCCAATACACCGGCTGATCGGTCTTGAGGATCTTCTCGGCGAGATCCGTCGAGCCGCGGCGGAGCGAGACGAGCCAACCGCCGCCGTCGGCGCCCAGACCGCCGAAGCCGTCGAGCTGGAGCGTCAGCAGGGAAACGCCGAGCCGCAGGTGCGCGGGGCCGCTCGGCGAACGTGTGCCCATGTCGAGGACGGCGCCGGCGCGGTCGCCAAAGCTGGCAGGGAACCCTCCCAGGGTCAGGTCGACGCGGTCCAGGGTGGCGGGTGCCACGATGCTCAGGGCGTTGTCGAAATCCACCAGGTGGTAGGCCTCGAAGAGCTCCTGGCCGTCGAGCAGCACCTGCGTTTCGTCACGGCGCGCGCCTCGGATGCGCGGCTGAGCGGAGACGTCGGTGGCGGTGACGCCGGGAATGAGCGGCAGCGCGCGGAAGATGTCGTCCCCCAGGTGGGGCAGACCCAGCACGTCGTCGTGATCGAGGGCCACGGCCGGGGCGGCGCTGTCCTGGAGCAGGGAGACGCGGCTGGGAGTGACGTCGATCTGGTCCTCCGGCACCGGCGCCTCCGTCAGCACCAGGTCGATCTCGCGATCCCGGTTCCGACCGCGCACCAGGATCTCTCGTTGCTCGACGACGAAGCCCGGCCGCCTCGCTTCGAGGAGCATGGGGCCGGGGGGCACCGGCCCGATCTCGAACCGGCCGTCGGCATCGCTGGTGGTCTCGCTCTCGACCAGCCGGTCGCCGGCCCGGAGCAACCGGACGTCGACCCCCGCGAGGGGCAGAAGCCCCCGCCGCGAACGCACGGCACCGCGGAGTCTCACGGCTGCCGGCACCACAACCAGCGAACCGCCGGGCCCTTCGCGCACGGTGAGGCCGTGGGGCGCCAGGAGCTCGTCGAGACGCCGGCGCGGGTCCTCGGACGTCGCCGCGACCTCGACCACGAGGTCCGGTGTCACGACCCGGCTCGAGAAGACCACCGGCAGCCCCTCCGCCTGAAGCTCGCGGAGCGCCGCGAGGAGGCTGGGTCTGGCCTCGCCGGCCCACAGCTCCGCCGGTACTACGACAAGAACCAGCCACGCTACGACGGCGCACCAGGAGGTCGCCGGCAAGCCGGGCCGAGCTCGGGGTCGCGCGCTCGCGGAAGAGGATCTCGCCACCAGAGGCATCGACCGGATCGTAGCAGTCGAGGGGTCCATTCGGACCGGACGCCACCCGAGGTCTGCCGGCTCCGAAGACCTCCTGCGTCCTTTTGCCGCCGGCACCGACTGTACTCGGCGAGAGCGGGCCGGGGTGGCCCGCCAGCGAACCCGAGAACGCCTTTGCCAAGGAGACCGACGATGAAACGACTGCATGTGATGCTCCGTGTCCGCGACCTCGACGACTCGGTGGCCTTCTACCGCGCGCTCTTCGCCAGCGAGCCGACGGTGCTCGAGAGCGGCTACGCCAAGTGGATGCTCGACGATCCGCGGGTCAACTTCTCGATCGGCACCCGCGGTGCCCATGAGATCGGTGCCGGCGAAGCCGTGGTCGGTGAGCCCGGGGTCGAGCACCTGGGAATCCAGGCGGAGACTCCCGAAGAGCTGGCCGAGCTCCGGCAGCGGATCGCGGCCACCGGCGCCGGCGCCTTCGACGAGGGCGAGACCACCTGCTGCTACCACCACT
>JAGQSE010000251.1:10403-17373 GCA_020439725.1 Acidobacteriota bacterium | reverse complement strand
TGGTCTTGCCGGTGCATCGTTCCAACCCACCTTCTCACAAACTATCTCGCCCCAACCTGGGCCTCACATAAGCTCCACCCTATGAGCACCGCCGCCAAAATGCTGGAACGCCTGGGACTCGACAAGCGCTGGTTCACCTACGGAATCGTCGACGAGGAGTTCCTGGCCGCGCAATGCATGGCTCTCGACGAGCAAAGGGACGGCGACGCCCCCGAGCACTACCGGACGCCCGCCTACGCCCGGTTCTTCAAACCCTTCGAAGGTCGCGTGATTCCGATGGAGCGCTTCGCGCAGTACCTCGAGCTGGTCGAGTGCGAGCCGGAAGCGGGGGTGCGATCGTGGGCGGTGAGCTTCATGACCGAGCGGGAACCGCTGTCCCCTGAGCAGTTCGCGCAGCTGGCGACTCATCCGCTGGTTGTCGGCACGAAGCACGCTCTATTTCTCGAGCGCAACCGGTTGCGACAGCAGCAGACGACGCCCTCCACCTAGTAGGGGTAGCTCTCCCATTCCGCCGGCGTGTAGGAGTCCGCGATTCCGGTACGAAGGAGCTCGTCGAAGATGCCTTCGGCATTGTCACTGTTGCTCATCAGCAGCATGCCGAGCCCGACCTCGGGGAACACGATGCCGTAGTGCTGAAAGCCATCGCCGTGGCCTTCCTTGAACGCGCCCCAGCCGCAGGGCGTATGGAGCAGGCCCCAGCCGAGGCCATAGCTGAGCTCGATGTCGTCGTTGGCGTCGCTCTCCTGCTGGGCGCCGGGTCCAAACTGGGCGGCGGTGCGGATGCGGATGTGCGGCGAGAACATTTCGTTCCATGACGACGCTCTCAGGCCGTCGCCACGCAGCACGGCCTCGAAGAAACGGACCATGTCCGCGGGCGTCGTCTCGAGAGCCCTCGCCGAGCGCGGGTCGTTGTCCTTGTCCTTCGGATGGGTCGTGCCGTCCGCACGGTGTTCGACGGCATAGTCGGCCTCGAAGCGTGGCTGCCAGCGCACGTGGCGAAGCTCGCGAGCAGCCAACAAGCCGCGATCGACCGCGCGAACCGTCCTGGCTCCTTCGTCACCCTTTGCTCTTTCCGCAGCCTCTGACGTCCTCGAGCGGCACCGATCTCATTCCGACGCACCGGGAAGATGCCTGCCGCTCCAGTTTGCCGAGACTCCGACGTCGCTAGTGGCTAGACATCGCTCAACCGAACGCGCTTTCCTTGAACCACGGCTACGACTTCGAGCTCCCCGCCGAGCGCCGCGACGTACCGCTTCAAGGTCGATAAGCGATGGTCGTCCCGTCGTTCGAGCTTTGAGAGCTGCGACTGGGTGATTTCGATCCTCTCCGCAAGCTCGTCTTGCGTCAGCTCGGCTGCCTCGCGCAGTGCCCGCAGATCCATCTCGAGAAGCTCTTTCCCGATCTCCTCGTCGACCTGTCGCAGTGCGTCGGGGGATAGCTTTCTAGCCCGTAGGTCGTTCCACTTGTTGACTCGCATGGGATCTACCGCTCGCGCATCAGCGTCTACCAAGTCGAGGTACCAATCCTCGAACTCGCCCGTGACCGGAACCTCGACCACAGACCCAGTATGCCTTCAAGGAACTAGTCCATCAATGGACTAACACCTTCGACAAATCTCATGGGATGGCTCGAGACAGAGGACCCCGTGGGCTCTTCGACGAGGCAGGGTCCTCGGCGCTGGTTCGGCTTGTGCGAACACCTACCTCACGCGCAGATGTTCGGGCAGTACGAGTTGGGGATCAGGATGACCGCCTTGCAGCACTCGAAGCTCCGGCAGGAGTAGTCGCAATAGGCCGAGTCCCAATGGTCGCAGGGTCCTACCTGGACGCACTTGTTGACCAGGCCGAGATCCATGTTCTCGGCGGCCGCGGCCGGGGTGGGAGATTCCGGCTGGCCGGCGTCGATCTGGGCAGCCTGGGGCGTCTCGGCGCAGACACCGAAGTCGGCCGGAGCGGCGGTGGGCTCGGCGGCGTGGAGGGCGGCGGTGCCGGCGAAGAGGAAGAACGCGAGGACGAAGAGGACGGCGCGGTGCGTCATGGGGGTCTCCTTCGAGATCGTGAATGGGGCGAACTGATCGTCAGTGTATGCGAATTTGAAGATCAATAGAATCTCAGCCGAGAGGTCAGATCCGATACGCCCAAGTGGACGGCCGCAACGCTCTCAGCCCCCAACACCCAGCTCGGGCAGGATCCCGGCGATCTCCCATCAAGCAACCGGCCCCCGCGCAGATGCGCAGGGGCCGGTCGTCTCGGGCCGGAAGGTCCTCTCGGAACCTAGCTGGTGATCTGGTCGAGCCCCAGCCACAGGTTGTTGATCCGGAGCACGGGGAGCTGGATGTCGGAGAGGGCAGCGAAGAGCGAGATGTCGAAGCTGTAGAAGGCGCGGGCGGTCGAGGGGTTCTCGAGCTCGCTCTGCCACTGTTCGATCACCGCCGCCAGGTTGTCGATGAAGGCCTGACCGTTGGTCGTGTCGTAAAGGAAGGGCGTGCGTTGGAGGATCGGCAGGTAGACGTTGAGCGCGGTGGGGTCGCACGGACCCTGGGCACCACCCTTGCCACCACGGCCGTCGTAGGCGTAGCTGGCGCCAACCTTGACCAGACGCTGCCCCGCACCGGTCACCGCGCCGGCGATGAGCTTCGGGTCGGCGCCGCCCAGAAGCGCGTCGAACAATGCCGTGAGATAGCCCTTGAGGGTTTTCTCGGCGGGCTTCAGGTTCTTGGCCAGATCGATGGCTGCCACGGAGTTGATGAGCGGCGTCTTCTTGTTGACGAAGCGCACCAGCGGCGTGTTGTAGACGAAGACCGGTGTCGTCGTCTGGCCCTCGATCAGGACGCGGTTCCGGGACAGCTGGATGCCGCCCCAGCCGTTCTCGACATTGAGGACGTTGAGATCGTCGAAGATCAGCGTCCGCACCAGGTCCGGAGTCTGCGGCGGGTTCGAGTACGTGTAGGTCGCGAAGCGCGTTCCCGCCTGATGATTGGGCTTGAGCAGCTGCGTGCCACCGGACGCGGTGGGTACCTCGATGTTGGGGAAGACCTCGGGGGTCTGGCCCAACAGGTTGAGCTCGATTTCGTTCTGAGCCCGCTTCTCCTCGACCAGGTAGGAATACTCGAAGGTGTCCATGGGCGCCCGGAGCAACGCCGCCGAACGACCGACGACGCGACCTTCGACCCATGCCGGCCACACCTGGGCGATGTTGCTGACCAGATAGGCCATCTGGTCGACGGCAACCGAGGCCGCCTTGCGCGCCGCTTCGTTGCCGGGGTCGGCGGCGAAGGCGGCGAGCGTTTGTGGCACCTCGAGCTTGGGATACTGCTCGGAGAAGTAGACCAGCCAGTCGAGGAGATCCGGCGAGGGTGCGGCGAAGGCCCTGGCAGAGGGCACGTCGCGACCGACGTTGAACAGGATGTTGGTGATCACGGTGTCCTGATCCGCCGGTGACGTCTCCTGATACTTGTAGCTGTAGGACCACTCTTCGACGGTCTCGAGGGAGATCTCGCCGTCGGGGGCTCCGAAGGCCGCGGTGAAGCGCGCCTGGTTCGGGCAGACCTCAGCCACCTGCACCTTGGGCGTCGCGGACTGCGCCGCCAGGCTGGGGGGCAGCGGGTACTGGCGCAGCGGGATCGGGATGGTCGCCGCGCCCTTACCCACCGGGCGGACCTCCTGGGGCAGGATCAGCGTCAACCACGAAGAGCTCTGGTAGCCCTCCGGGTCATTGCTGAAGCCCGGCTCGATGTCGTACTCGACGTGCGTCACGCGGTACCCCAGATCGAGGGTCAGGCTCTTCTGGTCTTCGATCTTGAGGGTCGTCAGGAGCGTGGTCAGCAGCGTCGAGCCGTCGGGCAGCGCCACCTTGGTAGGCGTCAGCGCGAAGCCGTTCTCCTCGAGGTCGCCACCGAGCGTTCTGGCGGCCTTGGGCACGGCCCCGAGGACCTTGCCGAAGAGGTTGGGCGGCGTCTTGCCGCTCCCGGCGTCGCTGTTGGTGGCGCTCGCCGGATGCTGGACGATGGTGGCGATGTTGTAGGCGTCTCCGAGGACGACGAGGAGGCGCTGGCGGAAGGCTTCCTTGGCGGCCGCCAGCTGGGCACCGGTCTGCTGCTGGTCGGCGAGCACCGGCAGCACCGAGCTCGAGATGGCGTCCGCCAGCGGCTCCTTGCTGTCGATGACCTTGAAGTAGCCCGCGGGGTTGGCCTGCCGCGCCGGCACCGCGTTGGCGGCGGAGAGGAAAAGGTCGGTGGCGGAAAGGAATCCCGCACCGAGGACGTCCATGTCGACCCCCGCCACGTTGCGACGGAAGGGGATGGGTTGGCCACCGGCGGGCGCCGGGAAGGTCACGTCGATGTTGCGCGCCAGGAGGTTGTTGAAGAGCGGTGGCGGCGCGTAGTAGAGGGGTGCGCTCCCCGACGGTGCGAGGTCGAAGGTGATGCCCTGGGAGCCGTCGGCAGCCCCCATGCGGATCGCGAACAGCGTGCGCGGACCGCTAGCGCCCTGACCGGTGGCCGCGACGAGCTCGGGGAAGGCTTTCTCGAACAGCTTGGCGAAACCGGTGAGGGATTGGGTGTTGGAGTCCGACGACACGTCGCCCTGCTCGGGAAGCGTCCGGGCGGTGAGCGCCGTGGCCACCGCCTGGGCCGCCGGCAGGTCCTTTTTCGCCTCCTCGTCGACCAGGTTCGGATCCCGCTCGATGTGCAGCGCCGCGGAGACCTCGAAGATGTTCGCCGTGATCTTGTTGCGATCGGCGAGGGTAACCTCGAAGGTGATCGGGTCGGCGTCGATGATCGGTCCAGGACCGCCGCCCCCGGGGAGGCTCTCGAGGAAGGCGACGATCTGACCGGCGAACTTCTGGAGCGTCGCCAACGCCGACGGCGACTTGACGCCGGGAGCCACGGAGGTCGTCGTGTAGGCCGACACGCCGGGGCCGCCGAGCTGATCGACGAGAGTGCGATAGGTCTCGAGGGCGTTGGCCACCTTTTCATCCTGGGAGGCGACGCCCTCGGTGTCACCGAGGAAGACGTTGCCGTCGAAGCTCAGCTGAGCCCCGACGGTGCCGGTGCCCGCGCTCCCCTGCTTGGGTGTCACCTGGTACTCCGCGGTGACGCCGGACCAGTTGTCGAGGGCGATGATCGGGTCGAAGTAGCGGAGCTCGGTGGTGAGCGGCGGGATCGTCTGGTTCGAGATCGCCGGGTTGCCAAAGAGGTCCAGGTACTCGAAGCCGACGGTGACCGTCTTGCCCACCGCGGCGTAGGGGCTGACGGTGTCCGCCTGGGACTCGGGCACGGCGTAGGGGGCCACCGGGATGGCCTGGCGATAGGTCCAGGGATCTCCGGCCGCGGGCTCCTCGTCGATCCCTTGACCCGCCTCCTCGGTGGGACCGACCGGTAGACCTCGGATGCTGGCGCGGAAACCGCCGGCGTCCTCGATCCAGTAGGTCATCAGGTTGAACAGGTTGGCGAGGGCGGCCTGGTCGTCGCCGGCGGCCTTCATGACCTCGATGAGCTCGTCGCTGTCGGCGGCGAGACCGGCTTCGAGGAGGACCGCTCTCACCTGGTCTCGGGTCAATCCCTCGGAGGTGCCCGCCATCCGGGCCAGCTCTCCGCCGAGGTCGAGGCTGGTCTCCGGATTGGGGCGAGTCACCTGGAAGCCCAGGCTGTCGGTGGCGAAGGCCGCGTGGTAGGCAGGGATCTCCGGCGCCTCGGCGTAGAGCACGTCGCCGGACTCCGACTCCCCGGCCGTGGGCTCGAGCACGAGGACGTTGGTGTAGGGACCCACCGTGTCGGCGGTCACCTCGCGGACGCCACCGGTGCGGAAGTTGGTGGCCGCCAGCGCCTGGGCGCGGTTCGCGTAGCGCACCAGGAAGGTGACGCTCGCCGACAGAGTGCCGCCGTCGAAGATCTGGTCGGGGAGCCCCTTGCCCTGCGTGTCCTGATAGAAGAGGAAGTAGCCACCGGCGTTCACGATGCTCACTTCCCAGATCAGACGCAGGAACTTGGCCGGATCGTCGAGGGTTGCGGAGAACTCGTCCGACGGCACCGCGGCGTCGGCGAGGAACGCCGCGGCGGCGCTCCCGGCGGGAGCGCTCTCCGTCGACAGGTTGGTCTTCATGAGCAGGATCCGCGACGGGTCGATCTGCCCCGAGACCATCCCCGTGACCGAGCTGTCGGGGTTCTTGTAGAGGATGTCGATGCCCGCGACACCGAGGGCGTCGCCGGCGAGGACCGCGTCGAGCCAGCGCTTGAGCAGATCCCGCTCGGCTTCCGCCGCGCCGCCGATCTGGTAGGTGTTGGGTAGCGGCGTCGGGTTCTGCGTCGACGAGACGATCTTCTGCACCCGGAGATCGATGCGCAGCGACCAGTAGTGGGGATCGTCGACGACTCCAAGGCCCAGGGCATCGACGGGGCCCATACCGGGAGCGTTCCGCAACACCATCTGCAGGGCACCGTCGGTCTCGAGGCGGTTTTGCAGGTCGGCGCCGTAGGCGAAGATCCCGGCCTCGGGGGCTCCCGCCGGCTGCCACACGGTCTTGTTCTGGAGGGCGAACTCGAGGGGCTTGGCGGCCAGCGTGGCGAGCGGCTCGGCAGAGCTCGAACCGGTGTCGACCTTGGCGGTCTGGAGTGCGATGACGGTCTGGCGGCCCAGGTCGTCCTTGTCCGCCGAGATCGTCATCTTGGGCGGCACGGTGGTGTCGACGCCGATGAAGCTCGCGGCGGGGTTGACCGACATCTCCACCGTCCAGGCGGTGTCGTCGGTGAGGCGGATCGGGAACTGCTGCCCGTCCATGAGGTAGAGCGCCTTGGTGGGCGTCGTCGGTGTCGCCGGGAAGCTGGTCGGGATGCGCAGGCCGTGCTGCAGGTAGCGCGACGCCTGGGCACCGATCTGCTCGAGCTTGCCCGACGAGTCGAGGGCGTCGAGGATCGCCGAGACCTTCATCGTCTCGTCGTCGGACGCCGCCACCAGCTCCTGCGCGGCGTTGA
>JAGQSE010000251.1:936-10354 GCA_020439725.1 Acidobacteriota bacterium | reverse complement strand
ACGGCGGGGGTACCGGCGAGCAGGGTCTGCCCGACGCCGTCGCGGACGTCGAAGTTGACCAGGAGCTTGGCGAAGTACTCCGCCAGGTCGTCCTGGAACTGGACGGTCTTGGGGGCGAAGCTCCAGAACTGGACGCTCTCGTCGCCGCCGGCCTGGCCGGTGGTCTTGACCTGGAGGTCCGGCAGCACCGGGAAGATGGCGGCGGGGACCTCGCTGCTGCCGTCGGGAGTGCCGCTCAAGGTGACGTCGAAGTTGGCGGCGAGGAAGTCGCGCAAAGCGCCGGAAGCGAGCGGGCCGTCGGTGTTGGTGTAGTAGGCAAGGGGCCCGTTGGGGGTCCGCGCCAGCGTCACCGGCTCGGCGAGACGCTCGAGCATGACCTCGAGGTCGTCCGCCGACAAGCTCTGGTCGTAGGGGTTCGAGCCAGGCGGCAGCGCCAGCGCCTGGTTGACGGTCCAGGCGACCATCGCCCGCATCAGCGAGACGAAGGGAGCCGCGGCGCCGCCCTCGGTCTTGAGCCCGGTGACGGCGAAGGTGTTGACGCATTGCGTCCACTGCTTGCCGTTCGAATCCACCGCGATGGTGTTCTGGGGCGAGAAGAGGATCGGCAGCTTGGACTTGCCGCCGGGGAGCTCGATGCTCTGCCACGGGATCGGGCCGACCGGCTGCGAGGTCGTGAGCTGGCGCGCGCGACGCGCGGCGAAGAGGCTGCCGTCGTCCCACGGCGCCCTGCGCTTGTCGGCGATGGTGAAGGTCGCGCGCACCGTGGTCGAGAAGCTGAAGCTGATCTTGATCTCGATCTTCTTGCCAAAGATCTTGAAGCTGCCGATGACGATCGTGATGCGAACGCGGACCCCGGCCTCGATGAACAGCACCAGGTCGGCGTAGGACTCGAAGGTGGCGCCGATGGTCACCCAGATGCGCACCTCGACGCCGGCCTTGACGATGCCGAAGTCGACGGCGCCGTAGAGCTCACCGACCACCGAGAAGGTGCCCTTGATCAGGTAGAAGTCCGGTGCCCGCTCGAAGATCACCGGGGTCGCCGCCGGTGCCAAGGCCGGCACCAGCGCCACGGACTCGGGGTCGGGGGTCCACCAGGCGGCGGTGCCCTCGAGGATGCCCTGGAAGGTGACCGACAGCCCGGCGCGGAAGATGCCCTTCTCGATGGTCTTGCCGACCCCGATGGAGAAGCCGAAGCCGAGCTCGAGGACCGGGTTGAAGCTGCCCTTGACGGGGGTGTCCTTGGGCACCGTCTCGGAGGTCTCGCTGCTCAGCTTGGCGAAGTAGAAGCCGCCGAAACCGAGGACCGGGACACCGAGGATGATCGCCTGGATGCCGAAGCTCTCGGAGAAGTCGTTGCCCGCCGGGAAGCCGAAGTCGAGGCGGAAGTCACCGTTGGTGAAGATGTCGACGCCGATGGTCGGCAGCTGCACCGAGACCGCGCCGAACTCGAGCTGACGCAGCGTGTCGGGTAGCTTGACGACGATCTTGTAGACCCCCACCGTGTCGCTGATCCGCTTGTAGAGGATCTCGAAGCTGAAGTTCTTGAGCAGCGACGCCTTCTCGGTGAAGGCGATGAGCAGCCCGTAGAGCTCAGGGTCGTAGAACACCGCAGCCAGGCGGACGATCTCGAACAGCGTCAGATCGGCACCGATGAGCCAGCCGCGTTCGGGGTCGTAGATCGCCTCGAGCTGCTCGATGAGGTCGTCGCCGCTCTCGGGAAGGAGCTTCTCCTTCATGGCGTCGATGACTTCCTGGACGTTGTTGAGGTCGCCGGCATCGCGCAGGACGATGCGCTGGCCGATACCCAGGTAGTCGAGCTTGAGGATCGACGAGCCCCCCTCGCCGCCGCCGTTGCCACCGTCCTCCCGCACCGGCCGGGCGGCGAGCAGTTCGCTCTGGAGACGGCCATCGGCCAGGGGCCGGAGCAGCAGCTCGCCGTCGCCATCGCCGTCGCCGGAGCTCTCCCCAGCCTCGTAGGCGACGAACCAGCCGGTGTTCGAGAAGTCCGGCCGGAAGCCGCCACCCTGGGCCTGGGGCACGAAGAGCAACAGCGAGAAGTTCCCCCCGGGCGGGATCTGCGTGCCAAGGATCTTGAGCACGGACTTCTTGAGGAAGAGCGCGTAGACGAACCCCGAGCCATTGGACAGCTCGAGCTTCTGGAAACCGAAGTCCTCGACCGAAAGCGTCAGGACGCCCTGGATGCCGATCTCCTTCTCGCCACCGCTCGACGACGGCAGCTTGAGACCGAAGACGACACCGCCGTCGGGATGGTCCGGATCCTTGCCGCTGGGCAGCCAGCCAGCGAGCAGCTCGATCTCGAAGCCCTCCTTGCCGGAGGTCAACCCGCCCATGGAGCCGAGCCTCAGGACCATGTTGAGCCCGAAGATCGCCTTCTTGACGAAGGTCAGACCGGGCACGATGTCGGGCACCGCCAGGAAGCCGTCTTCGGTGACGTCGAAGGGAGCGGTGGCGAAGGTGAAGCCCTGAAGACGGAGCGGGAAGTTGCCCAGCAGGCTGTCCTGCCGTGTCTGGCTCACCGCCACGTCGAAGCGCAGGTCGCCGGGGTCGAAGACGAAGGCCGGGCGGCCCACCACCCGATCGTCGATCAGCTCGAAGGCCATGCCGATCTTCATGTCGGCGAAGGCGAGCTTCTCGAAAGAGAAGAAGTCGAAGTCGAGGCCTTCGCCGAACTCGAGCTCGCCGAAGAAACCGAACGTCGAGGTGATGGTGCTCTTGTTGCCCTCGCTCTTGTCGCTGACGGTGGTGAACTGGACCTTGGTGAACCGCGCCGCCTTGATCACCCGCGACGCCGCGGGCAACGACTCGGCGATGTTGAAGACCTTCTCGCCCTCGTAGGTGAAGGTGTAGGTCGAGTTGTAGATCGGCTTGCCGTCGGCGTCGGTCTCACCGGTGTCCTGGCGCTCGTAGCTACCCTGGAGCTCGATCTTGTTCTGGTCCTCGCCCTCTCCTTCGGAGCCCTCCGCGGGCTCGTCGAAGAGCGAGTTGATGGTCAGCTCGATGCGGCTCTCGAAATGCTGGATCTCGGTGTTCCCGAACAGCACCTTGAGGGTCAGGACCTTGAAGGCGTAGGCATCGTCGACGCCGGCCTCGAGGGAGCGCAGGAACTCGCTCTGCTCTTCGTCCCCGGTGACGTCATAGTCGATGAGCGCAAACAGCGACGAGGTCTTGATGTCGAAGCCGCCGTCGCCGCCGCCCTCGCTGTCATCGACCTTGTTGAGGTTGATGCCGAAGTGGTTGACGCGGAACTTGTCGATGTCGATGCCGCCCAAAAGGCCGCGCACCTCTTCGGGGAGCTGGCCCGCGGGGATCGAGACCTCGAGGGCCAGGATGCCGTTCCACGCCGGGTTCTGGAGCACGTCCTCGAGGAAGGTTTGGTATAGCTCCGGCTGCTCCTCGGCCTGCTTCTCGATGTTCGGGATATAGGTCTCGGTGAGCCACTTCTGGAGCGCCGGCTGATCGCCGTTGAAGGGCTTGTCGGGATCGTCGGACTTGGCCCAGACGCTGCCGTCCCCCGCCAGGTCGACGATGCTCTTGTCGTAGAACTTGAAGATCAGGATGTTGGTGAAGTTGCCGTCGGCGTCGCCGCTCGAGCCGGAAGCGCCCAGGTCAATGGAGAAGGGCCAACCGCCGATCGAGATCTGCTTCGAGAACTGGCCGAGGACGCCGTCGGAGCTGACGACCAGGAAGAGCTTGCTCGATTGCAGCGAGTTCCTGAACGGTTCCGAGACCGTGTCGAAGGTCAGCTGCTCGCCCTCGTTGTGGGCCAGGCGCAGGTCCGACCAGCGGCTGTCCATGACCTTGGTCAGCAGGCCCTGGGGCGTCGTCGACGGATCGGGCTCCTCCTCCGCGGCGAGCAGCCTCGCCTCCGCGCGGGCGGCACGGGCGGCGCGGGTCACGGCGGTGACTTTCGAGATGATCTGCTTGCGCCGCGGCGCCAAGGCGCCGGCCTCGAGCTGTTGCACCGCGAGGGTGTTCGACGGTGCGAACCCGGCGTAGGGCGCCACCGGGAAGCTGGTCGCCGCCGTCGGTGCGGGCAGGGACGCCGCCACCGGCTCGAGGAGACCGAGAAACTGCTGCCCGTCGGGCAACGTGTTGACCCCGGTGTTCCGCGCGTAGAGCGCCGAGTCCGGCGGCTGGGCGAAGTAGTCGGTGACCGTCGCGCCGTCGGCGCCGAGGCTCTCTCGCGCTCCCGCCGGGTTCGGTCCGACGGCCAGGTACGAGGTGGTGTAGGTGTCGGTGAGGATCGGTCCGTCCTCGTCTCCGCCCTGGCCCAGGCTCGGTGCATAGGCCGGTTGCCGGCTGAAGAAATAGGCGACGTCGCCGGGGGTTCCCGAGCCGTTGGCGGCGGCATCGCGGGGGACGATGGCGATGCCCTCGGTGCCGGTCAGACCGCAGAGGAGCTTGGGTGGCTCCTCGTCGGCCCCCACCACCGCCTGGCCGGTGGCCGGCGCGACCAGCTCGAAACCGCCCGCGGGGGTGAAGTAGAAGAAGTCCTTCGAGCCGACGTCCGGGGGGCGCAGCGAGAAGTCGAGGCGCGCTCCGTCGAGAGGCTGGACCTCGAGCGAATGCCCCGCGTCGGTGCGCAGGTAGCTACCCAGGACCTGCGCCTTGGCGGTGTCGAAGCTCATGTAGGAGCTGATCTGGTCCGCCGCGAAGAAGCGACCGGCGAGATCGATCTGCCGTCCCGCCGGGTCGGTCGAGGCCAAGAGGTCGAGCAGCGGAAACCGGTACTTGGCAGGCTTCGAGCTGCCCTGCTGCGCTGCCGTGTAGTACAGCGCCGTGTCGAGGTTGTCGGCGGAAATGTCGTTCTGGACGAGACCGAGGATCTGGAAGGCGAAGGCCCCCTGCTCGCTCCCCTGGAGGTCGAGGGTCACCTTGGGGCCGAGCTTCTTGATGTCCGTGTCGACCACCGTCAGGTAGATGCCAGCGGTAGTGTTCGTGATCGTGAAACGGCCCGTGCCCTGGTCGAGACTGACGTCGTTGCCGCGGATCACGAAGAATCCCACCTGGCGGAACTGGATCTGCGGCTGCGGGGCACCGGTGGTGACGGCGATGTCAGGACCGCCGCCGCCGGGAGCCAGGGTCATCTGCGACACCAGCGCCTTCGACAGGTCGTCGGGATCGCCGTCCACCCAGGCGAAGCTGGCGTGGGGGACGTCGGTGGGCGTGCTGCTCCGGAAGGCGGACGCGAAGGCGGTCGCATCGCTGGGCAGCTTCTGCAACCAGATGAACATGCCGTTGTACCGTGTCCACGCCTTGTCGAGGGGCAAAGGATCCGGGAGGGTTTGACCCAAGGGCGCCAGATAGACGACGACCCCGACGTCGCCGGTGCCGGGGGTCATCTGGAAGAGGTCCGACGTGCCGATCCGCTTGAAGTCGATCATGGTTTTCTTTCCTCACTGAGCCCCAGGAAGCACGGCGCAGACCACGCCACTCCCCGACCCCCTCGACGGAGGTCCACGGTGATGCGAAGGGCGCCGTCGGCTCGTCGGCAGCGCGGATGAAGGTCGGTTGGAAGCGGGAAACCTAGTCGCAGCCGGGCGCTGCGAAGCGGGCGGAGAGATTCACCGCCTCCGGACCGAAGCGCTGGCTGAAAGTGCCCTGGACGGTCCAGAAGGTGATGGTGCCCTTGAACTTCGAAGGCAGCGGCTCGTTGGACGTCTTGACGCCATAGCGAAAGTCGCCGGAGTAGGTCGACAGCTGGGGCGCGTCGAGAAACACCACCGTAAAGCTGCCCTTGAGCCGCTGGTCGCCCACCGCCGCCTCGATGTCGTAGGTCGGTGTCGTGGGCAGGAAGCTGTGGGCGCCGACGAGCTCGCCGGACAAGAAATAGGTGGCGTTGAGCTGCCAGCCGCCGGAGAGGAGCTCCCACTTGAGAGTCACCTCCCCGAAGTCCCGCGAGCCGCTCTGGCCCACGTCGGTCTCGGCGGCACCGGTCTTCTCGAGGAGCTGTCGCGGATTCATCAGTCATCGCCGGCTCCCGTCGAAGGCTCGACCGAGAGATTCTCGGCGTCCGCGGCGACGTCACCGGTCATGGCGATGATGCCACGGTAGTGCTGGCACGAACGCTCGATGCAGTAGTCGAAGTCACCGCGCAGCAGCTGGGCCTGACCGGAGGTGGCGAACTGAGCGGTGAGCAATCCCTCGGCGGAGGTCACCCCCTGCTGGACGTCGAAGGGGTAGTTGGGCTGCTGGCGGGTCAGGAGCGCCTGGTCGACGAGCTGCCCCGAGAGGTAGAGCAGCACGCGAAAGGCGAAACTGTCTTCGGTCACCGACCATTCGATGCGCAGCGGTCCGAAGACGCTGTTGCCCGACCGCGCCGCGGTCACCCCCTTCGTCGTCATCTCTCAGCCCCCGAAGTTGGCGATGATGCCCTTGAAGCTCTGGCACTGGTCGAGGACGCACCACTCGAAGTCGCCTCGCAGGAGCTGTGCCTGGCCCGCGGTGGCGAACTGACCGGTCAGCACACCCTTGGCGCTGTCGTTGCCCTGCGCGACGTCGAACGGAAAATTCGGCTGCTGGCGGGTGATGACCCCGAGATCCACCTGCTGCCCGGAGAGGTAGAGACGCACCTGAATCGTCGTCTCATCGAACGAGAGGTTCCAGTCGATCCGGAGCGGACCAAAGGTCTCGCTGCCACTGCGTTGGGTGAGCAGGAGACGGCTATCGTCGGACGGGCGCATCGGAGACCTCCCTATCAGCGGGCTCTCTCGGAGCCGCAAGAGCGTTCGAGCCTGTGAACAAAGACGGCGAGGGGCCCGGCACCGATGGCGCCGGGCCCATACCTGTCGTTCGACGTCACTCGCCGCTGAAGTCGGCGATGATGCCCCTGAAGCTCTGACACTGATCGAAGACGCACCACTCGAAGTCACCGCGCAGGAGCTGCGCTTGACCCGCGGTCTCGAACTGGCCGGTCAGGGTGCCCTTGGCGCTGTCGTTGCCCTGCGCGACGTTGAAGGGGAAGTTCGGCTGCTGGCGGGTGATGGTGCCGAGATCCACCAGCTGGCCGGAGAGGTAGATGTTGACGCCGATCGAGAACTTGTCGGCGCTCAGCGCCCAGTCGATGCGCAGCGGACCGAAGGTCTGACTGCCCCTCTGCTGTCCAAGCAAGGCCTTGACGTTGACGCGGTTGCTCATGGTGAGGTTCCTCCTCGAGGGTTGTGGGGTTATCGAAGGCCCACGAGGCCGGGTGATTCGAGGACGGACGGGGCCGGGGAACGCTCGGAGCGTCGAGGCCCCTTCGCTGTCGCCGTCTTCGTCATTGCATCCCCCCGCATCGCTCCTTGGCTTCGTGTTGCGAATCCTCTTTGCAACCGAAATGCCAACACAAGAAATCTTATAAGAGTCTATTTTTCAATGCTTTGCAAGAAGCGACCCCGGTGGTGCAAGACGGGGTGTCAGGGTGTCGGCGAGGGTGTCGGCGGGTGTCGACGGGTGTCGGCCGGAGCGACCTCGAGCGGCGACCAGGAAAGTGTCTTCGCGTTTTGTGGAGTGTATGATTGCGATTGAAAAGCCCTTGGATTTCGTCCTCTCGGATGCGGATCCGGAGACAGATCCACCGTCCCGAGACGCCCGTGCAGCGAGCTCGTTGCACCCTTCGAGCAGGAGCCTCTGATGAGCCCCCGATCCCGTACCCTCCGGCGCGTCGTCGCCGTGCTGGCCTTGGCCATCGCCCTCTCCGCCTCCGCCGCCGGGGCGCAGAACGGCGTCATGATGCAGTACTTCCACTGGTACCTCGACGCCGGCGACAACCTGTGGGACCAGGTCGCCCTCGAAGCCCAAGACCTGTCCGATGCCGGCATCACCGCCCTCTGGTTGCCGCCCGCCTACAAGGGCACCAGCGTCGACGACGTCGGCTATGGCCCCTACGACCTCTACGACCTTGGCGAGTTCAATCAGAAGGGAACGGTGCGCACCAAGTACGGCACCAAGACCGAGTATCTCGACGCCATCGAAGCGGCTCATGACGCGGGGCTCGAGGTCTACGCCGACGTGGTCTTGAACCACAAGGCCGGCGCCGACGCCACCGAGTGGGTCGAGTCGGTGCGGGTCGACAGCGCGAATCGCAACCAGGAGTACGGCGGCAACGTGTGGATCCAGGCGTGGACGAGCTTCACCTTCCCCGGCCGCGGCACCACCTACTCGCCGTTCCAGTGGCACTGGTACCACTTCGACGGTGTCGACTGGGCGCAGAACCTCCAAGAATCCGGACGCATCTACAAGTTCCGCGGTACCGGCAAGGCGTGGGATTGGGAGGTCGACCCCGAGTTCGGCAACTACGACTATCTGCTCTACGCCGACCTCGACCTCAATCATCCGGACGTCCAGACCGAGCTCGAGAGCTGGGCCGAGTGGATGGTCGGCGCGACCGGGGTCGACGGCCTGCGCCTCGACGCGGTCAAGCACATGGACTTCGATTTCTTCGGCCCATGGCTCGACGCGGTGCGTACCGGCACCGGCGAGCCCCTGTTCACCGTCGGCGAGTACTGGAGCTACGACATCAGCCGCCTCCACAACTTCCTCGCCAAGACCGGTGGCCGCATGTCGCTCTTCGACGCCCCGCTCCACCTCAACTTCTACAACGCGTCTCGCGGTGGCGGCGGCTACGACATGCGGAACCTGATGAGCGGCACGCTGATGACCGAGCAGCCGTCGCTGGCGGTGACGCTGGTCGAGAACCACGACACGCAGCCGCTGCAGGCCCTCGAAAGCCCCGTCGAGGCCTGGTTCAAACCCCTCGCCTACGCCTTCATCCTGCTGCGCGAGGAGGGCTACCCGTGTGTCTTCTACGCCGACTACTACGGTGCCGACTACACCGACGTCGGCGGTGACGGCAACCAGCACACGGTCCACATCGCGTCGCAGCGGACCGTGCTCGACCAGCTCCTCGCCGCCCGCCGCGACTTCGCCTACGGCCCGCAGTACGACTACCTCGATCACCCCGACGTCATCGGTTGGACGCGGCTGGGCGACGCCGGCCACCCGCGGGCCATGGCGGTGATCCTCACCGACGGTGCTGGTGGCAGCAAGTGGATGGAGGTCGGCAGGGCCAACGCCAGCTTCCACGACCTCACCGGAAATCGCTCGGACACCGTCACCACCAACGAGTGGGGCTGGGGCGAGTTTCCGGTCAACGGCGGCTCGGTCTCTGTCTGGGTCCAGGACGAGACCACCGGCGGCGACGTTTCGGTCAACTTCTACTGCAACAACGGCTACACGGTCACCGGCCAGGACGTCTACGTGGTCGGCTCGATCTCCGAGCTGGGGAACTGGGATCCGGCCGCGGCGACGATCCTCTACCCGGCCAACTACCCCACCTGGAACGAGGTCGCAGGCGGCTTGCCGCCGGACACCTATGTCGAATGGAAGTGCATCAAAAAGCAGGGTAGCCAGGTGA
>JAGQSE010000251.1:0-856 GCA_020439725.1 Acidobacteriota bacterium | reverse complement strand
CCTTCGCCCTTCGATCGCGGCTCTCGTCCTGGTGGGCCTCACCGGCTGTACGCCCGTAGCACCGCCCCGCCCGGCTCCCGAACCGCCGCTGCCACAAGCCGATCCGGCCCCGGCGGCCCGAGCCCCCGCCCCACCGGCACCGCTTCCCGGCGCGCCGGCCCCGACGCCGCCGTTGCCCTCCACCGACGGGACTCCGTCGTCGGAGCGCGATGCGACCCCTGAAGCCGGTGGACCCGTCCCCGCCGACCGCGTCCTCGGCGCCCGCTGGGAGCGCTCGGGGTCCGGCGCCCGGTGGTGTCCTAATGGGCTGTTGGCGGATGCGGAACGGTGACGACGAAAGCCCGACGAATTCGTGTGCCGTTAACGGCTCGTCGATTCGATTCCGGCTGCGTGTTCCGTTTTCGTGAATAAGATCCGCTTCCGGAGCATAGTATGCTCCGTACGGTACACGACGCCGAATTCGGCGCTCAAACTGTCGATTGACCCGAGGGGGAGCCGATGTCGGATCAATTCCAAGAGATCCTCAAGAAGCTAGAGAAGCTAGACCAGCTCGTGGCAGGTCAGGCTTTGCTGGAGCGGCGCATCGATTCCCTGCATGCGAGCGTCCGCCAGATCCAGGAGCAGGACCTCGTAGCCATGATGAGCGCTATTCAAGGCGTGGCGTCGACCGCCAACGGTAACAGCGCTCGAATTGCTCGTCTCTCTGAGTTGCTGGAGATTTTGTGCGCTGACGGGGAATCCGGCCCCAGGGCTGCGACTGGATAGGCTTCTTCGCTTCGACTCACGCCGCCAGCAGATCCGCCATCTTCCAAGGCGTAGCCACAATCCCCGCCTTCATCGCCGGAGTCATCCGCAG
>JAGQSE010000250.1 GCA_020439725.1 Acidobacteriota bacterium | reverse complement strand
CTGCGAGTCATCGATTCAGAAACACAGCGACCGGCCGAGCGGGACCTCATCGAGTCCAGGAACCTGCTCGAGGCTCTCAAGCGCGCCGTCGCGTTCTTTGCCAAGCAGTCCGGTCTCGGAGACTTAGCGCCAGAGGACCTTCGGCAGACGGAAGGCTCTGTCGACTACATCACTTTGCGGGAGATCTTCGTCAACCAGGCGATCCATCAGGACTACGAAGACTCCACTGCAGCAGGGCAGATCGAGATCCACCAGGAAAAGGTCGTCGTCTTCAACGCGGGCTACTCGCTGGTGCCGACAGACAAGCTCCTAGACGGCGGAAAGAGTCAGTCCCGGAACCCCCTGATCGCGCGAGCCCTGCGTTTGATCGGGTTCGCCGAGATCTCCGGGTCGGGTATCCGAGCCGTGCACCGGGCCTGCAAAGAAGCGAAACGCAAGGCCCCGACGTTCGAGAGCGACAAGGAAGCGAACACCTTCACGCTGACCCTCGACTGGTCCGAGAGCACGTCCAACGTCGACACCTACTGGCACACGCTCGTGGGCGTGGACTTGACCAAGCACCAGGCCGCGGTGCTGAACGCGATCGGCGATGCACCGAGCGTGACGATCGGGGTGATCGAGTCCGAGACCGGTCTCGACACGGACGAGATTGCCGACGCACTGGACTTCCTCGTTCTCCAGGTCCTCGTCGAGCAGGATGAGTCGAACTATCGGTTGGCGGAGCACATCAGGGAGAAGTTGGGATGAGCGACCAGAGAGGTCTTGGGTTCTCGGGCCCACGTGCGGACAAGGGACCTGTCGAGTGTCTCGGGATGACCTTCGATAGCGAGGGGGACCGCCGGAAGTACTTCCTGGAGCGTCTGCGGGAGAAGCTCCAGGATCCGAAGTTTCGAAAGACCCCGGGCTTTCCACGGGCTTCCGATCAGGCGATCCTGAGAATGTCCGATCCTCCTTGGTACACCGCCTGTCCGAACCCGTTCTTGGCTGACTTCGTCGATAGCTACGGCAAGCCCTACGAGCCAGAGGAGCCCTATCATCGAGAGCCTTTTGCCGTCGACGTCAGCGTGGGCAAGACCGATGCCCTCTACAGGGCGCACGGGTACCACACGAAGGTCCCCCACCTCGCGATCGTGCCCTCGATCTTGCACTACACCAAGCCTGGCGATGTCGTCCTCGATGGGTTCTGTGGCTCGGGCATGACCGGAGTGGCCGCGCAATGGTGCGGCCGGGCACCGAGCTCCTTCAAGAAGAAGCTGGAGTCCGAGTGGCTCTCCGAAGGCAGGGGGAGACCCGAGTGGGGGGCACGGCGCGCCATCTTGGGAGATCTCAGCCCGGCGGCAACGTTCATCGCAGCGAACTACAACATCCCTTTCGACCTAAAGAGCTTCGTTCGGTCCGCTGGCCAGATTCTCTCGGACGTCGAAGGCGAGTTGGGCTGGATGTACCAGACTCGCCATTCCGACGGCGTTTCCGGGAGGATCAACTACACGGTGTGGAGCGAGGTCTTCTCCTGCCCTCAGTGCTCAGGAGAAGTGGTCTTCGTTGAGGAAGCCCTGGACCGGAAGACGAAGAAGACGAGGACGCGCTTCCCCTGCCCCTCGTGTGGAGCGGAACTCAACAAGGACTCGCTGGAGAGATCGATGGAGACGCTCGTCGATCCCGCCTCCCAGAGTCCATGGAGCCGGATTCGTCTTCGGCCTGTTCTGATCAACTACTCGGTTGGCGATGAACGATTCGAGAAGGAGCCCGACGAGGCAGACCTCGCGGTGATTCAGCGGTGCGCAAGCCTTCCGCTGCCCAAGGAGGTTCCGACCGGGCCGTTCCCAATCGAGGAGATGTACCACGGTTCGCGGCTTGCGCCGAAAGGCTTCACGCACTTCCATCACATGTTCCTTCCGCGCGCTGCGCAGGCCATGGCCATGCTGTGGCGGGAGGCGAATCGAGTTGAAGACGACCGGATCGCCGGAATGCTTCGCTACTTTGTGGAGCAGGCAATCTGGGGTATGTCGGTCTTGAACCGCTACAGCCCCTCTCACTACTCGCAAGTAAATCGCGCACTGAATGGGGTTTACTACGTCGCGTCACAGCACTCGGAAGTGAGTCCCTGGTACATCCTCGATGGAAAGCTGGATCGACTGAAGAAGCCCTTCTCTCGGAGCCCGGGACAAGCCGCGTACTCGGTTACAACTACCGGGGACTGCGCGGCGATCGCAGTTCCAGCGGGATCTGTGGACTACGTCTTCACCGACCCGCCCTTCGGAGCGAACATCTTCTATGCGGACCTGAACCTCCTCGTTGAGGCTTGGCACGGCGTCTTCACGGATCCCGGCCAAGAAGCGATCGTCGATGTCCCGAAGAACAAGGAAGGCGACGACTACCAAGAGCTGATGCGAGCGTGCTTCTCGGAGTACTACCGAGTGCTCAAGCCAGGGAGGTGGATGACCGTCGTCTTCAGCAACTCCAGCAATGCGATCTGGCGAGCGATCCAGGAGGCCATGGGAATGGCCGGGTTTGTCGTCGCCGATGTCCGCACTCTTGACAAGAAGCAAGGTTCGTACCGGCAGGTGACCAGCTCAGCGGTCAAGCAGGACCTCGTGATTTCGGCCTACAAGCCCGTCACGGGTCCACAGCGGAATGGGGAGATTGTCTCCGTCACCGAGGAGAGCGCTTGGTCGTTCGTTCGTGAGCACCTCGGCCATGTACCGATCTTCGTGGCGCAGGGTGGCGAGGCCGAGGTTGTCGCGGAACGGACCCCCCAGGTGCTGCTAGATCGCATGATCGCCTTCCACGTGCAGCGGGGACTCTCAGTCCCGATCGATAGCAGTGCGTTCTTCAGGGGACTGGAGAGGAAGTTCCCCAAGCGCGAGGGAATGTACTTCCTCCCGAGCCAGATCCCCGAGTTCGATCGCAAGCGGATGACGGTGAAGGAGCTCCGGCAACTGACTCTCTTCCCGACGGACGAGGCCAGCGCCATTCAGTGGTTGCGCCAGCAGCTGGAGCGAAAGCCACAGCGCCAGCAGGACGTCACGCCGCTGTTTCACAAGGAGATCCACGGCTGGGCAAAGCACGAGCAGACCATCGACATCCGCCAGCTCCTCGAGCAGAGCTTTCTCATGTATGACGGTAGTGGCCCGATCCCGCATCAGATCGTCTCCTACCTGAAGCAGTCGTCCGCCTACAGGCCGAAGATCCAGTCGATCGAGGAGCATCTGGGTGAGATACCGGACTCGGGCTTGGAGACCAAGGACGAGCTCCTCCTGGAAGCTGCCAAGGACCTCTGGTACGTACCAGACCCCGGGCGACAGGGAGATCTCGAGAAGGCGCGAGAGAAGCAGCTTCTGAAGGAGTTCGAGGAGTACCGGACCTCCAAGGATCGGAAGCTGAAGGAGTTCCGGACCGAAGCTGTTCGAGCGGGCTTCGTGGCCGCATTCCGTAGCAGCCCCAACGACTACGACGCGATCGTGGCTGTCGCCAAGAAGCTCCCGGAGTCGGTCCTGGTCGACAACCAGGATCTCTACACCTACTTCGACGTCGCCCGTATGAGACTGGGCGAGGAGTAACAGCTCTCGTGGAGCAGGGACAGTGGCGATACAGCCGGTCGATCGGCGAGCCGGTTCAAGTCGTTGCCGAGGAGTCGTTGTGGGGACAAACGCTGCTCCAAGCCTGGATCCCTGGCCAGGCCCGGGTTGCTCGTCTTCCGAAGGAGGACCTCGTCCCCCTTGCCGAGTCCCGGGGCTCCGTCGGAGCGGCCATCGCCTACAGGGCCGCCGCTGCGCGAATCGTTGATGCTCTGGAACGCGACGCGCTGGTGGCGCCACTCGAAGCGCCGGTCATCCCGCTGCCGCATCAGCTTCTGGCCGTGTCGCGTGCGATGTCGGGCGACACGGTCCGCTTCCTGCTCGCCGACGAGGTGGGCCTCGGCAAGAC
>JAGQSE010000249.1 GCA_020439725.1 Acidobacteriota bacterium | reverse complement strand
CCTTGAGGCCCTCGAAGACCTCCTGGGCGTAGTGCAGCACCGCGGCGGCCGGATCCAGCGCGATCGGCCCGTAGGGCTGCACGCGCGGACGGTGCCATCCGCCCTTCTCGCTCCAGCAGATGTCGACCATGTGGTCGGTGAAGCTGGTGCCGAATCCGGGGTTGGCGAGGATCTCGGCGCGCTGGGCAGCCGTCTTGGCCGCCAGGTTCTTGGTCACGGCGAAGGTGAGCGGTGCGGTGTCGGTCATGTCTTGTCCTCGATCTGTGCGGCGGCGATGCGCGCGGGTTCCAGGTTACGCCTGCAGTCGGGCGATGATGACGTCACCGGTCTCGGCCGTGGTGCGGCTTCCGGTGCGCGCGGCGACGTCGGCCTCGACGGCCTGCTGCACGGCGACGGCCTCGTCACGCAGACCGAGGTGGTCGAGCAGCAATGCCACCGAGAGGATCAGCCCCGAGGGGTTCGCCACGTCGCGTCCGGCGATGTCGGGCGCCGAGCCGTGGACCGCTTCGAACATGGCGACGTGCTCGCCGATGTTCGCCGAGCCCGCGAGCCCCACCGAGCCGGCGACCTGCGCCGCGATGTCCGACAGGATGTCGCCGTAGAGGTTGAGGGTGACCACCACGTCGAGCTTTTCCGGCTGCGCGGCGACGCGGGCGGCACCGATGTCGATGATCTGGTGCTCGCTCTCGATGTCGGGGTACTCGAGGGCCACCTCGTCGAACACCCGATGGAAGAGCCCGTCGGTGTGCTTCATGATGTTGTCCTTCGTCATGCAGGTGACCTTGCGACGACCATAGGCACGGGCGTACTCGAAGGCGTAGCGGACGATCCGCTCGGACCCCGGCCGGGTCACCAGCTTGAGGACCTGGGCGACCTCCGCGGTCTGCTGGTGCTCGATCCCTGCGTACAGGTCCTCTTCGTTCTCGCGAACGATGATCAGGTCCATCCCCGGATGGGGCGAGGCCACGAATGGGGCGTAGGACTTGGTGGGTCGCACGTTGGCGAACAGGTTGAGGGCCTTGCGGATGGTGACGTTGAGGCTCTTGTAGCCACCCCCGCTGGGCGTCGTGATCGGGGCCTTGAGGAAGACCGGGTTGCGGCGGATCACTTCCCACGCCTCCGGCGGGATGCCCGAGGTGTGTCCCTGGCGGTAGGCGCTCTCACCGATCTCGACCGGCTCGACGCGGAGAGGCGCGCCGGCGGCGTCCAGGATGCGCAGGACGGCACCCAGGATTTCCGGTCCAATACCGTCACCGGCGGCGACGGTGACCGGGATCTCGACGCCCTTGAGCGAGATGTCAGGGTGGCGGATCTCGGAAGCGGGCAGAGACGGGGCTTGCAGCATGGGAGATCTCCTCGAGAGGGGTTGGTGGTGTCGTCGGAGACGTTGTACCCCGCCCCGTGGGTCAAGTAAAATTCATTGTTTAGATGCGTTCGTTCTGTTCTAGAGAACGGACAGGTCGACCCGATTCGACCGCGTTCACGGAGGCCCGTGGTGGCACGACTGAACTACAACCATCTCTACTACTTCTGGGCGGTGGCGCACGAAGGCAACCTGACGCGGGCGGCCGAGCTCCTCCATGTCTCCCAGTCCGCCGTCTCGATCCAGATCCGCAAGCTCGAGCGCGAGCTCGGACAGGAGCTGTTCGACCGCGGCGGCCGGCAGCTCGTGCTCACCGAGGCAGGCCGAATCGCCCTCGATCACGCCGACGAGATCTTCGCTCGCGGCACGGAGCTCCTCGGCATCCTCCGCGAGCGCGGATCGCCTCGCCGGGTGCTCCGGGTCGGAGCGGTGGCGACGCTGTCGCGCAACTTCCAGCTCGCCTTCCTCGCCCCGGCCATCGCGAACCCGAAGGTCCAGCTCCTCCTGCGCTCGGGCGCCCTGCCGGACCTGCTGGCAGAGCTCGATGGCCACCGCCTCGACGTCGTGCTGACCAACGCGGCGCCGCCGCCCGAAGCCGCATCGTCCTGGATCGTGCACGCCCTCGCATCGCAACCGGTCAGCCTGGTCGGTCCGACGGGTCGGTTCATCCCGGAGCGGCCCATCGAGGATCTGCTGGCCAACGAGCCGTTGATCCTGCCTGGGCGTCACAGCAGCATCCGCATCGGCTTCGACGCGCTGATCGATCGCCTCGGCATCGAGCCGCGACTGGCCGCCGAAGTGGACGACATGGCGATGCTGCGGCTGCTCGCCCGTGCAGGGATGGGGCTCGCGGTGGTGCCACCGATCGTGGTCCGGGACGAGATCGAGCAGGGGGTTCTGAGCGAGATCTCGCACCTCGAGGGGCTCGAGGAAACGTTCCTGGCGGTGTCGCTACCGAGGCGCTTCCCCAACCCGATCCTCGACTCGCTGCTGCGCGCGGACCGTCTCGCCACGACTCCCCAGCCCTTCGCCACCGGCGGCTAGGCGGGCCGGCAGCCAGACAAGGGCACGGATGACGGATCGAGCGGATCATGTGATCCGTATCTTGACGCTGTCCGTAAGCAAAGCTAACGTCGCCGTTGATGGGTCGCCAACCATCAGGAACGACCGCCCGGCCCAAGGAGGGTGTCAAGATGTCCATTACCCAAGAGCAGCTCGGAAGGCGGATCCGGAACGCGCGGGAAGCTTGCGGGCTGACTCAGGAGCGAGTTGCGGCCACTCTGGACGTGTCTCGACCCACCGTGGCGCAGATCGAAGCCGGGAAGAGAGCCATCTCCAGTCTCGAGCTGGACCATCTCGCTCACCTGTTCGGCCGGGACCTTCGAGACTTCGTCGCCGACGATTTCAGCGACACGGACCCGCTCGCAGCCCTCTTCCGCGCCCAGCCCGAGGTCGTCGCGGAACCCGCCGTCGCCGAGGCATTGCGGGATTGTGTTGCCCTGGGCAGAGAGATCACCTGCCTCGAGCGACTGATCGGTGTCGATGGCGGTGGTACCGCGACCGCGTCCTACCTCCTCCCCCCGCCAAAGACCCGGTGGGAGGCGGTTCAACAGGGCGAGCGACTGTCGGCTGAGGAGCGTCGCCGGCTCGGGCTCGGGGATGCCGCCATCCCTGACTTGACCGAGCTTCTCGAGGTGCAGGGCATTCGCACCGGCGTCTTGAACCTACCGCCAGACGTGTCGGGCCTGACCCTCAATGACCGTAAGGTCGGTCTCTTCGTCGTAGCGAACCGAGTCCAGCACGTCCTGCGCCGCCGATTCTCCTTCGCCCACGAGTATGCCCATGTCCTGGCGGACCGAGACCGCTTCGGCCTCGTCAGCCGGTCTTCGGAGCGCGACAACCTGGTGGAGGTACGGGCCAACGCCTTCGCTGCAAGCTTCTTGATGCCGGAGGACGGCGTCAGGCAGTTCGTGACGGGTCTCGGAAAAGGCAGGCCGAGCCGTGTCCATGCGGACGTCGTCGGCGTGGTCTCCGACACGGAGGAAAGCTTGGAGATCGAGGGCCGCACCGCACCCGGAAGCCAAGCGGTTCAGCTGTACGACGTCGTTAGGCTGGCCCATCACTTCGGTGTCAGTCGGGTCGCGGCCCTCTTCCGACTGCACAATCTGAGAATCATCTCGAAGCCCGAGCTCGAAACGCTCAAGCAGCTCGACGAGCTCGGGCGCGGCAGACAGCTCGCAATACACCTCGGGCTACCGGAGCCGGATCATGCCGAGGTTCGAGAGCGATTTCAGCACAGGATCCTCGGGCTGGCGCTCGAAGCGTTCCGCCGGGAGGAAATCTCAAGAGGAAAGCTCGACGAGCTGTCGTCGATGCTCGGAATTTCTCGAGATCGCCTCGACTCACTGCTCGAAGACGCCGGACTGATCGAGAAAGAGAGCGATCCCGAGGTCGTCACGTGACATCCGACCCTGAGACAATCGTCGTCGCAGACGCGAACGTCCTCATCAACCTCATGCACGTCTCGCGGCTCGACGTCTGCGCCGACCTCCCAGGCTTTAGGTTCATGGTCCCCGACCACGTCTCGCGGGAGATACGGCGACCCGAACAGCAAAGCCAGCTCGACGACGCACTCGAACGCGGAGATCTGCACGCTTGCTCGATCGACCACCTCGAAGACATCAGCCTCTTCGCAGAGCTCATCGAGCGCCTTGGACGGGGCGAGGCGGCCTGCCTGGTGCTCGCCAAGCGGCATGGCTGGACCATCGCGTCGGACGAGAAAGGCCGTTTCCGCAGAGAAGCCTCGAAGCGCGTCGGCAGCCACCGCCTCATCGGCACCCCAGATCTCTACGTGCTCGCAATCCAGGCCGAGTTGTTGACCGTCGAAGCTGCAGATTCCGACAAGGCGATTCTGGAGAGAAAGCGCTTCAAGATGCGCTTCTCTTCATTTCGGGAGAAGCTCGACGAGGCCAGTTCCAGGCTTCCCAGAGAAGGCGCTCGATGACGCTACCCTCCAGCGCGCAGGAGGCATCCAGCCCTCGACAAGCCAGCCTCTTCGCCTAGCTTCGACAGATCTCCCCGATCGGGTTCGAGCTGCGCTGAGGCCAAGTATCTCCCCTCTGAAGGGCTCGCCTGCTGCCGCATGCCTCTGGCGGGCAGAGGCTTTCGCCCGCCGGCCCCAGGCCAGCTACCTCCTCGCTGCATGTGAACGCTGTGGGCTCGGTCGCGGCGCGCCGGGCCACGGGCTCCACCGGCGGGCGGTTGCGGTAGGCTTCTGGGACCTTCGTCGATGCCGATCAGGAGACCGATCATGAAGCCGCGACCGTCGCTTTCCGTTCTCGTCCTGGCCCTGGCCCTCGCGCTTGCGGCCGCGCCCGTCCGTGCCGCCGACGTCCTCGACCTGCCGATCGGGGACGCGGCCCGCCGCGACCATTCCGTGCCATTGGTGCTCGACGCCGTCACCGACAGCCGCAGCGGCCAGCTGATCGGTCCCGGCGAGCTCGCGGCCCGGCTCGACGGCGTACGCCTGCTCCTGGTCGGCGAGAACCACACCTCGATGGAGTTCCACCGCGTCCAGCTCCGGATCCTCGAGGAGCTCGTCGCGCGCGGGCGCACGGTTGCGATCGGCCTGGAGATGTACCCGGCGACGGCCCAGGCGCAGCTCGAGCGCTGGAGCTCCGACCCGAAGCTCACCGAAGCGGACTTCCTGACCGATTCGCGGTGGTATCTCAACTGGGGCTACAACTGGAACTACTACCGGGACATCTTCCTCCTTGCCCACCGCCACCGCTTGCCGATGTACGGCCTCAATGTGCCGCGCAAGATCGTTTCGACGATGCGCAAGGAAGGACGGGACGCGCTCACACCCGAGCAGGCGCAGCTCCTGCCGGAGCGCATCGACACCGACAGCGCAGAGCACCGCCGGCTGGTGCGCGCCATGTTCGACGATCCCGACGGGCTCCACGGTGCGATGTCCGACGAGCAGTTCGAGGGCATGTACCGAGCCCAGTGCACGTGGGACGGGGCGATGGCGCACAACGCACTGCGCGCCCTCGCCGCGTCCAAGGACGAGTCGACGATCCTGGTCGTCCTGGTCGGCTCCGGCCACGTCGCCTATGGGCTCGGCCTCGAGCGCCAGGCGCGGTTGAGCTTCGGCGGCAAGATCGCTTCGGTGGTGCCGGTGACCGTCGAGGACCCGGATACCGACGCGCAGGTCGAATCGGTGCGCGGCTCGTTCGCCGACTTCGTCTGGGGCGTGCCCCTCGAACACGACCCCCTCTACCCGTCCTTGGGCCTCGCGACGTCCGAGGGCACGGAGGGCGGGCCCCTCGAGGTCCTCTTCGTCAACGAGGGCTCGGTGGCCGAGACCGCGGGCTTCGCCGCCGGCGATCGGCTTGTGGCGATGGACGGAACGGCGCTCGACGGCAGAGAAACGCTGAACCGCCTGATGGCCGCGAAGCGCTGGGCGGACGACACCGTCTTCTCGATCCGGCGCGGCGAGCAGGAGATCTCGCTTCTCGTGCACTTCCGCCGCACCCTCGACGAACCCGAGACACCCGCCGCCGAATCGCCGGAGACGAGCGGAGCGAAAGCCCCCGAGCCGCAGCCCTCGGCGGGAGGCTCCCGTTGAAGCTCTCCACTGCGCTCCCCGCACTGCTCGCCGCCGGCTTGCTCTGCGCCGGCACCGCGAACGCGGAACGGGTCCATCACGCCCTGCGCATCGAGCTCGATCCCGCCGCCGGGCGGCTCGCCGTCGTCGACCGCGTGGAGGTCCCCCAGGGTGGGGATGTCGACTTCCTGCTGCACGCCGGGTTGACCCTCTCCGCCTCGGAACCGGCCGTCCGCGAACTACCGCTGGGCGACGCGACGCCCTTCGTGGGGATCAATGCGACGCCCGTCGAGCGCGCGGGCGCGGGAGAGCTGCGCCGGTACCGTGTCCACCTCCCCGAGTCCGGCGGGACGCTACGAATCGAGTATGGCGGCCCCTTCGACTTCGGCCTCGACGCGCCGGAGGAGGAGTACGCGCGCGGCATGCGGGAGACGACGGGGATCGTCTCGCCCGCGGGTGTCTACCTCGCCGGCAATGGCTTCTGGTACCCCCAATTCGACCAGGAACCGATCGACTTCGACCTCGAGGCGGCGGTGCCGGAAGGCTGGCACCTGATCAGCCAGGGGGACGGATCCTCGCGCGGGGAGGACGGCGTAGCGCGCTGGAGCTCCGCCGGCCCCGCCGACGAGATCTACCTGGTGGGCGGCCCGCTCCGGCTCTACCGCAGGCCTGCCGGCCCGGCCGAGGCGCAGGTCTACCTCCACGAAGCGGACGAAGCGCTCGCCGAGCGCTACCTCTCCGCGACCGCGGAGTACCTCGACATGTACTCGCGCCTCATCGGCCCCTACCCCTATGGCAAGTTCGCGCTGGTCGANNAACTTCTGGGAGACCGGCTTCGGCATGCCCTCGTTCACGCTTCTCGGGCCGCAGGTGATCCGGCTGCCCTTCATCCTCGCCTCCTCGTATCCCCACGAGATCCTGCACAACTGGTGGGGCAACTCGGTCTTCGTCGACTACGACAGCGGCAACTGGTGCGAGGGGCTGACGGCCTATCTCGCCGACCACCTGATCCAGGAGCAGGGGGGCCGGGGCGCGGCGTACCGGCGGGACGCCCTGCAGCGCTACCGGAGCTACGTCTCCGAGTCGCGCGACTTCCCCCTGGTCGAGTTCCGCTCGCGCCACAGCGCGGCCACGGAGGCGGTCGGCTACGGCAAGACGCTGATGGGCTTCCACATGCTGCGGCAGCTCGTGGGCGACGACACGTTTCGCGCCTGGCTCGCCGCCTTCTATCGCGAGGAGCGCGGACGGCGGGCCTCCTTCGGCGACGTCCGACGCACCCTCGAGGAGGTGTCGGGTCGCAAGCTCGGTCGCTTTTTCGAGCAGTGGACCGAGCGGTCCGGAGCGCCCGCCCTGGCCTTGGCAGGGGTCTGGGTCGAGAAGTCACCGGAGGGTTGGACCGTGCACGGCACGCTGCGCCAGACGCAGCCCGGTGACCCCTATGAGCTCGAGGTCCCGGTGGTTCTCGAGACCGAGTCCGGCCCCCTCCTCCGTCGCCTGCCGTTGGCATCCCACGAGTCCACCTTCGAGCTGCCGTCGGAGACGCTGCCGCTGGCTCTCCACGTCGACCCGTCCTTCGACCTCTTCCGCGTCCTCGATCCGCTCGAGGTGCCCCCGTCGATCGGCCAGGTCTTTGGCGACCCGCGACCCCTCGCGATCCTGCCCTCGACGGCGCCCGCCGCGGAGATCGAGGCCTATCGGGGACTGATCGGCGCGTGGCGGAGCGAGCACCAGCAACCCGAGCTGGTCGGGGACGACGAGCTCTCCTCGCTCCCGACCGATCGCGCCGTCTGGCTTCTCGGACGGTCGAATCGCTTCGCCTCGGCGCTCTTCGAAGGGCACCCGGGCGTCACGGTGGAGACCGACACGATCCAGCTCGAAGGGCGCTCGCTCCCCATCACCGATCACACCTTCGTGGTCGTCGTGCGCAATCCCGCCGCCGCCGAGCAGGCGGTCGGCTGGATCACGGTCGATCCCGCAACGGCCTTCGCCGGCCTCGCACGCAAGCTCCCCCACTATGGGAAGTACAGCTACCTCGGCTTCGAAGGGAGCGAGCCCACGAACGTAGCCAAGGGCCAGTGGAGCGGTCTCGACTCTCCCTTGACCGTCGACCTGCGCCCCGAGGCGGAACGCTCGACGCCGCTGCCGGCCCCTGCCCTCGAGCCCGAACCACCGCTCGTGGCGGCGCCCGCACCCGACCCCTCGGCTGCGCACCCGGCGACACCACACCGAGGGGGGTGACGCAGGCGTCCCCTCCTCGCCTTCGCCGACCAGGAGCAGGATCGCGATCGCCATCGCGCCGTCGCTGGGGGTTTCCAGGCGGTCGGCGTTCCTCGACCAACCTTGTCGATCTCGGCGGAGCTGCGTGAAGCGGCTCGCCGAAGCGAGAACGCGGCGGGGGGCTCGAGCAGAAGCCCGAGCCCCCACCGCCGGATCCCTATCCGAGCTCGAAGATCATCGAGCCCTCAGGGCTGCAGCACCCAGCCGTTGGCATCCCGACAGGCGACACGGCGGGTCGAGGGGGCGTTGAGCAGCGTCGGGTTGAGGACCAGCGGCTCGTAGGGCGGCCACGTCGGGAAGGTGAGCCCGGCCGGGATGAGCTTCGCGACGACGACATCCGGTCCGGCGTAGTTGCCCGGGTCGAGCGAACAGTGGGTCGGGTCGTAGACCGTCGGCCGGGCGTCGTCGCTCAGCTCGTAGCCGAAGGCGCTGGCGGACACGGACTCGAGACAGTACCGCGTCTCTACTTCGTACTTCCCCTGAGAATCGGTGGCCGTCCAATAGGAGTTAGGTGTTTCCACGGTTGGGGTGGTACTCCCAGACCCTCACCACGGCGTTGGGGACCGGGGCTCCGAACTGGTCCTTGACGAAGCCGGAGAAGGTGAATTTCGACCCGTCCGCCGTGCGGCGATCGGGAGCACTGTGGAAGTACGTCGGCTTCTCGCACTTCTCGGTCGGCGGATCGGTGAAGTCGAGCTGCTGGCGGAAATAGGGAACTTGCCCCTTTTCTACCAGCCAGCCGGCATCGAGCGGGGTGTAGGGCAGGCGAGTGTCCCAGTGGGCGAAGAGCCCGTTGGTGTCCGGGTGGCACTGGTAGAAGTGGACGTCGGCGAAATTCCACCAGTGGAGACCTTGGAAGCCACAGCTCATCGAATACGGTCCGACCCCTCGCCAGCCCGGGGTCACCCCACCGGCGAGGAAGTCCAGCGCATCCGAGTCGGGCCCGTCATATCCGCACGGTCGGCGATAGAAGTAGGCCTGGGTCTTGATGAAGGGTGTGTAGCCCGACGGGATGGGGGCTACGTAGCAATGGGCGTTATCGTCCTGGCTGGCGAACTCGCAGCGCTGACCGGCGGGATCCAGGTAGTGGTAGTAGAAGCCGTTCTGGAAAATGAAGGGCTTGGCCTGGAGGTAGCCGTCGGGACTCGGGACACCGATGGGGCCCTTCGCCACCTCACAGCCGATCGAGTCTTGGGTGGTTCCCGGCGGGCACTGACCGGCGATCGGCTCGACGTAGTAGATGGGACGCTTGAGGAGCGCGTTCTTCGCGGTGTGCGCCTTGACCTTGCACCACTTTCCTTCCTTGGTTCCACCCGAAGTGCACGAAGCTGCAAGATAGTAGAAATCCCGGTTGGGTTCGTCGTAGTAGGCATACGTACCCACCGGCAGAGTCTCCAGGTGGCAGCCGATCGCATCCTCC
>JAGQSE010000248.1:8717-8890 GCA_020439725.1 Acidobacteriota bacterium | reverse complement strand
TGTAGACGTCGCAGGCTGTGCTCGATCTGTTCGTGGATCGCTTTGCGCGACAAACCTTTCCGGTTGGGTCCGTCGCCCATGGGAAAGAAGACCTTGGTGGCGAGCACCGCGTCCTCGCGCCGCTCCTTGAGGGCTTTGCCCACGATCACCTCGGACTCGCCCTTCGAGTAGAG
>JAGQSE010000248.1:3812-8589 GCA_020439725.1 Acidobacteriota bacterium | reverse complement strand
GCGAGACCTTGACGCCCGCTCCACCTAGATTGCGGAACTCCATCGGATCCTCCCTTCGCGTGTCTCTCGAGGTACGTCTCTCTGGACGTGAGGGCCCGGACCGGTCGGCAGTCCGGCCCGGACCGCAAACCATCCTACCGCTCGAGCCGGAGTTTGGATCGTCGCGCCGAGGTGGCGGGCCATGGCGGTACGACGCCGATCGCTTGACGGGTGTCAGGGAGACCTTCACGATGACACCCATGGTCAAGACACAGGTCTATTTTCAAGCGGAAGAGCTCGAGGCGCTTCACACCGCCGCCGACCGTTCCGGAAGGAGCGTCGCCGATCTCGTACGACAGGCTGTCCGCGAGGTCTGGCTGCGGCCGGAAGTCCGAGGTCCCGTCGGCCTCTGGGACGGTGAGCTGCGCTTCACTTCGGCCGACCACGACTCGATCTACGACGAGCCGTGACGGTCTCCAGGCAAAGCGTCTACGTCGATAGCGGAGCCAGGATCGCTCTCGCCCTGCTCAAGGACAGGTCGGCAGCGCTCGTGTGGCGAGGACCGGCTGGAAATCGAGGCCTCGTTCGTTGAAGTAGGACCAGGTCACGCCGTTCAGCGTGTCCTCGACTTCGAGGTTGACCCGCAGGTTGGTCAGGCCGGTGGCGAAGACCCAGTACGAGGCGAAGCTGGTGTTGCAGGCGTCGAGGACCTTGACCACCAGCTCGACGTTGTCGGCGTCGAAGAAGGTGAAGGAGCCCGAGTCGGGGGTGTCTTGGACGCCGCGGGCGGGGCCTTGCTCGGTCGCCGTGCCCCACATGGCACGGACCGCGAAGCGGCCGCCCTGGAGGCACAGCGTCGTCGACGACGGCACGCAGGCCCCGGCGGGGCGGACGCGCACGGTCTTGCTGGCCAGCACCCGGCCGCCGGTGCCGAGAAAACGCACTCGATGGGTCCCGGCGCTCAGGGGGCCGAGATCTACCGGCACGGTGAAGTAGATCGGTTCTGGGAGCGCGTCCCCCGGATCGCCGATGCAGGCCTCGTCGAGTTGGATGTCGTAGTCCGTGCCGGTGAATTCGACGCTCACCACCGGCGCGCACAGCTCGTAGCCGGGCAAGCCCGCGGTGGCGACCACCGAGTCGTCATCGTCGGGGGCTTCGGGGAGGAAAGCGATGGGCGGTGGCTGGTCCGCGACCAGCACCTCGCGGCGCAGCAGCCTCTCGCCGTCGAGGTCGCGCAGCGAAAGCTCGTAGGTCCCCGCTGTCAGGTGTCCCAGCCGGATCTCTCGCGTACACGGCGGAGGCGGCGGCACGGGGTTCGAGGTCCCCAGGTTGAGGGTGAGGTCGATGGCATCGCCGGTGATCTCTACGGCCTCGATGCCAGGACACCCCTCGCCGCTCGTCAGCAGAAGGGTCGTCGGTCGGAGGTTCGACACCGGCTGGGGAGAGAGCTCGACGCCCAACCCGAGGTCGCGCACTCCGAACCCCGTGCTGAGCAGGAGGTCGCCGGTGACCGTCGAACGGAGCTCGACCGTGTACTCGCCAGCCGCCAGCGGCGCCGTGAAGCGCCGGATCTCGAAGGGGGACGGGTCTGGCGGCAACAAGGGACAGTTGTCGTCGAAGGTCAGGGTGAGCGTCGTCCCGGTGAGCATCGGCTCGCTGAGGAAAGGACAAGAACCGATACCGCGCAGGATGATCTCGGCGCTCGCGCCCGGTAGGACCGGGTCCTGCTCGACGGACAGCTGGAGGAAGCTGGTCTGAGCGCTGGCCGCCGTCGCGGATGCGATCCAGGGCAGGATCAGGGCGATACACAGGGTGCGGAGCCGGCAGCAGGTCGGGAGCGGCTTGAAGTTCATCATCGTCGTGCTCATGGGCAGGTGGCGAAGGCCCGGGTGTCGAGGATCGGGGTGAAGTCGTGACCTTGGGGGTTCGACGCGGTCCAGGTGACCTCATTCAAGGTGTCGGTGACCTCGAGGTTTACCGCGACGTTGGTCAGCCCGGCGGTGAAGACCCAATAGCTGTGAAAGCTGGTGTTGCAGGCGTCGAGGACCTTGACCACCAGCTCGACGTTGTCGGGATCGAAGAAGGAGAAGGCGCCGCTGTCGGCGGTGCGTGGCTGTGTGTGAGCGGGGCCGATGACTCCGTTGCTCGTCTCCCACATCGCGCGGACGCGGAAGCGGTCTCCCTGGAGGCACAAGGTGGTCTCCGTAGGGATGCAGGCACCGCTGGCGCTGCGTACCGTGACCGGCGCCTGGGCGAGCACCCGGTCTTGACCGTCGAGGAAGCGTACCCGGTAGGTACCCGCCGGCAGGGCGGGGAAGCTCGCTTCGACGGTGCTGAAAGTCGGAGCCGGTTGGCCCGGTGGCACCAGGAGACACGCGTCGTCGAGGCGGACGGTGGCGACGAAGCCGCCGACGGTGACCTCGCGCACCGGGTCGCAGGCCAGCACGAAGGGCAGAGCCGCGATGGCGGTGAAGCCCTCCGCTTCGGTCGGCTCGGGTGGCTCGAAGGTCATCACCGGGGGCACGTCGAGCACCGTCACCAAGCTTGAGCCGAGGACCTCGCTCGCGTCGTGGACCACCACTTCGTGATCGCCGCTCGACAACCGTCCTAGCTGGCTCGCGAGGACGAAGGGATGAGGCGGTGGCGGTGGAGTGAAGGGGCAGCCGAGCCCGAGCTCGATGTCGATCCGTCCGGCCCCGATCTCGACCTGGCGGATCTGGGGGCATTCGGCGGTGCCCGCGATCATGAACGTGACGCGGTCGCGGGTCGTCGGTTCTGGCGGCACAACGCCTAGGTCGAGGGTCGGTTGGGCGACCACGAGCTGCGTCGTCGCGAGCACCGTGCCGTCGAAGTCGGTGACCAGGTCGACGGTGTAGACGCCCTCGTCGAGGGGGCCGACGCTCGTCTCGAGACGGAAGGGGATGGGATCCGGGGGAATCAATGGACAGATGGTGACGACGGGCAGACGGAGATGGTCGCCGTCGATCTCGATCGGCAGGAGCTCTCCACAGGATCCGTAGCCGGTTACCACCAGGGTCCCGACCTCGCCGGGTGGCAAGGGCTGGACGGCGGCGAAGATGCGGAAGTCCGGAATGGTCTCGGCGTGGGCGGGCCGGCTCAGCGCCGGCGCCACGAGCAACGCGAGGCTCAGCGCGAGGATCGTCGGTTCGAGGACGTGCTCGGGTCGGTGGCGGTGTCGGGACACGGGCCGGCTCCTTGCTTGAATTTATGGCACATTACCATGAATTCGCATGAGATACCAGCACGGTTCCCATGGCCCAGGGGATGACTTGTTCGAAGGAGAGTCTCAGAGGGCCTCACCAGGCTATGGATGGAGTCAGAGCGATGGCCCGGCGAGAGTGGTCCACAGCAACAGGACCACGGTGCCGACCATCATCGCGATCCCCGCCAGCGCCAGCGCCACCGTCAGCTTGCCGGGGCGGAGCGCCGGATCATCGACCAGCCGGGTCGCGGCCCACAGGTTGAGGGCGAAGTACACCGGGGACAGCAACAGCCCGACGGCGCCGACGATCTTCACCACCACCGCCGGATCGGGCACCGCCGCCAGCAGCGCCATGCCGCCGAAGGTGACTACCAGGAGGAAGATCCAGTAGGCGCGCTGGCTGCCGCCTTGCGTCGCGCGGTCGCCGCGGAGCACCTGGAGCACCGCGACGAAGGTGCGGGGAAAGCCGTCCATGGAGGTGTAGCAGGTGGTGAGCAGGGCCAGGAACGCCGTGCCCAGGAAGACCGGCCGCATCCACTCGCCGAGGACGCCGGTGTAGATCTGCGACAGCGTCACGGCGACGGCAGGGCCTTCGGGGACGAGCCCGCGGGGCTGGAGAAGCGTCGCGCCGAGGCTGACGAAGGCCACGGCGAGGACCGCCGACAGCGCGTAGCCGAGACGCAGGTCGATGAGCCCCTCGCGAAGGAGCTCGCGGCGGCGGGCTGGAGATCGCGCCGATCCGGGGCGAAACCGCCCTTGCTCTAGGGCCCACAACGACTGCCAGATCGACACCGCCACCGAAGTGGGCATGAAGCCCAGGATGGCGGCCACCAGGACGATGGAACCATCCGGCAGCGAAGGCGTCAGCATGCGCGGGATCGCCGCGAGGGGCGGTGGCGCGGCGACAAAGGCGACGGCGGTGCCGGCGGAGAAGAGCAGCATCAGGACCAGGTTGACACCCCGCAGCGAGGCGTAGCGGCCCCAGCGGAGCAGCGCCAGCAGCCCCAGGGCCAACACCAAGCTCCAGCCGGCGAGCCCGGGTCCACCCACCGCGGCGGAGAGGAAGGACGCGGTGAGCCCGAGGAGCGCCGCCAGGACTCCGGCCGCCTGCACGGTCATGTCGACGAGCCCGAGCCACAGCGCCCAGCCGCGCGGTCCCGGGGCGCGAGCGTAGGCTTCGAGGAGCGACTCGCCGCGGGCGGCGACGTAGCGCGGCGCGAACTCGAAGGCCGGGTACTTGAGGACGTGGACCGCGATCACCAGCCACACCAGGTCGAAGCCGAAGCGGGCCCCGGCCTCGGGGCTCATGAGGATGTGACTGGCGCCCACCGAGGTCGCGGCGAGAAGGATCCCGGGCCCCAGGTGACGCAGCTTCATGATGCTCGGTGTGCGGCTCTTCGATGACTCGGCGGGTTCACTTCAAATAGCCGAGCATTTCCTTGGCGTCTCTGGCCCAGGAGGAGTCCGGGGCGAGCTCGAGTACCTTGCCCAGCTGCTCGCGGGCCTTCGCGGTGTCACCGCTGTTGAGGTAGCACAGCCCCAGCGTGTAGTGGGCGTCGGCGCGCTCCGGGTCGA
>JAGQSE010000248.1:0-3708 GCA_020439725.1 Acidobacteriota bacterium | reverse complement strand
GCCGAGGCTTCGAGGGCCGCGAGCGCCTCGTCGATGAGCGCCGGGTCGCCCAGGGCGGTGGCGGCGGAGTAGCGCAGCCGGAGACCCTGGGCGTTCCCCGGATCGAGGGCGAGGAGCTGGTCTGCGTGGCCCAGAGCGCCGGCGGCGTCGCCGGCCGCCAGCCGGCGGATGGCCAACCCGGCTTGGGCGGGCGGCAGCTTTGGGTCGAGATCGGCGGCGGCCGTGTAGCGCGCCTCGGCCTTCTCGAAGTCCTCGCCATGCTCGGCGGCGACGCCGTCGTTGAACACCAGGACCGCCGCGTAGCTGGCCGCCTGGGCCGCCTGCGCATTGCCGGCCCGCGCCAGCTCGGCGAGATGCTTCGCCGCGCCCTCGATGCGCTGGTCGTCCCCCAACGACACCGACGACTCGAGGAGCAGCCGGAGCCCGTCCACCGAGTCGGGTTCGGCGGCGAGGACCTTCTCGGCCTCCTCGGCCGTGGTCGCGGCGTCGCCGCTGGCCAGGGCGGCCTCGGCGATGGCCCGGTGGCCCGCCTGGAGCTTCGGATCGAGCTCCACCGCCTGGCGGAAGCTCTCGAGGGCGACCGCCGCCTGGCCCTTGCGCAGCTCGTCGACACCACGGTTGTAGACCTCCACCGCCCGCCGCTTGCGCGCCTCCGGGCTGTCGGCGGAGGTCATCACCAGATCATAGCTCCGCGGGTAGCGCGGATCGATCTCGAGCACCGTGACCAGGCGCTCGTAGCCCTCGGCGTCGAGGGTCCAGACGTAGTCGAGGTCGGGCCGGTCGAGGGTCAGCGCGAACTTGCCCCCGACATCGGTCGTGGCCTCGATGCGGACGTCGGGAGCGCTCGGGCTGGTGGCCACCACGTGGGCACCAGCCACCGGTTCACCGGCCTGGTTGCGGACGGTGCACTCGATCTTCGCAGCCTTCTGGCGCGCCGCGAGGGTCGGCACAGGGGCCACGAGGAGAGCGGCTGCCACGGCGGCGACGAGCCAGGAGTTCGAGGTTCGGGGTCGGAGCATCTCGGTGCGCTCTCCGGGGGTCGGTTCGAGGGTGGCTCGGGGGTGGCGGCATGACGATCGCACGCCCGGGCCGCGAGAGACCCCCGATTGTAGCCGGCGAAGACGGATGCTGCACCCACTCAGACGAGGCGTCGGAGCACCGCCAGGCATTGGCCGCGATAGCCCTCGCCGAACAGGTTGAGGTGGTTGAGCAGGTGGTAGAGCTGATAGACCTCGATCCGACGTGGGGCGCCTGGCGCCAGGGGCCAGACGTCGTCGTAGGCGCGGTAGAAGCCATCGCCGAAGCCGCCGAAGAGTCGCGTCATGGCGAGCTCGGCCTCGCGCCGGCCGCGGTAGACCGCGGGGTCGACGAGCACCGCGCGGCCTGCCGCATCGCACAGGAAGTTGCCGCTCCACAGGTCGCCGTGGAGCAGGCAGGCGGGCTCGTCGGGCTCCGCGATGAGCTCGCCGAGGTGGTCGAGGAGGCGGTCCCCGAGGCGGCTGAGGGTGGCGTCGGCGAGACCGTTGCGCCTCGCCAGATCGAGCTGAAACCCCAGCCGATGACACCGCCAGAAGTCGACCCAGTCGTCGCACCAGGTATTGGGTTGCGGGGCCGCGCCGAGGAAGTTGTCGTGGTCGTAGCCGAACCGGCCGCCGGAGCTCGACCGGTGGAGGAGTGCCAGGCCTCGACCGAAATCCTCGAAGAAGCGCTGCGGCCGTGGACCCGACTCGACGGCTTCGAGGAGGAGGTAGGAGGTCCCGTCGCCGGCGACGCCGGAGGCCAGCACCTCGGCGACGCGCAGGGCGCCGACGGCACGGAGCGCTTCGAGCCCCTCGGCCTCGCGCTCGAGCTGCACGTCCCCGGGTCTTTCGCTCCACTTGAGGACGCAGCGGCGGCCGTCCGCCAGTTGGAGACGTGAAGGGTGATGCCAACCGCCGCCCAGGGGCTCGATCTGCGAGATCCGCGGCGCATCGCCACGGGGTCCGGCGAGGGCGTCGAGCACCGAGCGCTCGAGAGCCGCCGGCAAGGTCACGCGGACGCGCCCTCGGCAGCCTCCGCGAGCAGCTTGCGGCAGCCCACCTCGAGGAGGTCGAGGACGTGTTCGAAGCCTTGGGCCCCACCGTAGTAGGGGTCCGGCACCTCGGGCGGCGCATCGCGCTGGACCCAGCGGCCGAAGAGCTCGATCCGGGCATGGCTGTCGGCGGGGGCCATGGCCTCGAGCTCGTCGAGGTTCTCGCGGTCCATGGCCAGGATCCGATCGAAGCGCTCGAAGTCGTCCGGCTGGACCCGCCGGGCGCGGCTGGTCAGCTCGTAACCGCGACGCGAGGCGGCAGCGCGCATGCGGGCGTCGGCCAGCTCACCGCTGTGGTAGCCGATGGTGCCGGCGGAGTCGATCTCCCAAGCGTCGTCGGCGCCGGCTTCGGCGACCAGGTGCCGGAAGACACCCTCCGCCGCCGGTGAGCGGCAGATGTTTCCCATGCAGACGAAGAGGACTCGGATCATGGTTCGCGGCTCCTCGAAGCGAGCCGCGATTGTCTCACAAGCGGGACTCAGCTCTCGGGCGGGGGCGGTGCCTCGCTGCCTTCGGGCACGACCTCGATCTCCGCGGAATCACGGAGCAGCTCCTCGCAGGTGCGGAACTGGCGAAAGAAGTGGCGCATCGCCGAAGCCAGCTCCTCGTGGTTCAGACGGTAGATCACCGATTGCCCCTGCCGCTCGTCGATCACCAGGTTGGCCTCGCGCAGGATCGAGAGGTGCCGCGAGATCGTCGGCTGCGAAAGGTTGAAGCGTTCGACGATACCGCCCACGGCGCTCTGGTTCTTCTCCAGGATCTCGAGGATCCGTCGTCGGGTTTCGTCGGACAAGGCCTTGAAGGTCTTGCTCATTCTGCGTGTGTCCGGGGGCTGCTGCGGTGTGCCCGAGACCTCTTTCTCCATCGCTGTGCTCTCCACTCCAGGGTTGTTCGACTCGGTCCTCGACCTCGGCTCGGCGAGGCGCCCCGGGCGCGTGTCGCCATCTCCGTCTCCAGATCTCTGTCTTCCCCTCTTCACGGGCCGCGACCTCGCATCGGAAGCTTGCAATGGTAGAGGTATATACAAATAGTGTGCCATCTATATTTTGTTGGAGCGATCTGGGGAAGCGACCGGGATGGCTCGTCCAAGTGATGAGAACAGGGGAGTTGGGGGAGGTGACGGCTCTCGTCCTGGACGTGCTGGGAGCCTGCTCGTGGCCTGGCGAGACGCGATCTATCCAAGAGTTTGAATCGAGACTGACACTTTTTGGATCTCGCCTCGGATCTCGCTTTGGACCTCACCTCGGTTGCCACTCGGGCAGAGACGCGTCCGTGTCGCGGTCGGGGATAAGATCGGCGCGCTGATCTTCCGCCTCGCGTCATCCATGCCGCGGCCCCGCCCCGGGGACGCGCTCTCTCCGGAGGAACGCCATGAGCTTCCCACGCGTCGTCGTCACCTCCTTCGTACTCGCTCTGCTCCTTGGCTTGCCGAGCCTCGCGCTCTCGGCGGAAGAGCCGTCAGCCACCGGCCACGAGGACCTCGGCAGCTACGACTTCGCCGCCTCCGCCGGTGGTGAGGCCCTGGCGAGCTTCGAGCGCGGTGTCGGTGCGCTCCACAGCTTCTGGTACGACGAGGCCGCCGACGCCTTCCGGGCGGCGCAGGCCGCCGACCCGGGCTTCGCCATGGCCTATTGGGG
>JAGQSE010000247.1:15355-15978 GCA_020439725.1 Acidobacteriota bacterium | reverse complement strand
AGGTGTCGGGCACCGGCAGCCCCAGGTGAATCATGGCGGCGTAGCTGGTGGCCTTCTCCATGGACTGTACCGTCCAGGGGTTGTTGAAGACGTAGACGTCGTCCATCAATACGACTTTCTTGATCCATTCGCGGCTGGTGCGGTACCAGTGCGTGAGGCGGTCCAGCACCACGTCATAGCGGCTGGGCTGGCGCAGGTCGAAGGGCTCGATGGTCACCCGCTCGACCTCGATTCCGACCTCGTCTCCCTCGAAGGGGATGGAGAGGTCCAGCCGCTTGACGATCTCCTCGTAGCAGATGGGCCAGCAGATGTCCGCGCCCAAAGACAGTCCGATCAACCGATTGACTCGAGCCATGGCTTGAAGCTTCCTATTCGTAAACCATCCACAACGGACCCGGAAAGAGCCAGGATAGCCCCTTTCGCAGGCGATCGCGCCAGTTTTCCCAATTGTGCCCGTCCCGTGCCTCGACGTAGCGGACGTCGAGGCCGGCAGCCTGGAGCAGGGGCACCATGGAGCGATTCTCGTAAATCAGGGACTCGTAGACACCGCAGCTGATGAAGATCTTCTCTGCGGGTCGCCCCGGGTCGACGCGGAAGGCATTGACGAACTCGACGACGGGCTC
>JAGQSE010000247.1:12949-15265 GCA_020439725.1 Acidobacteriota bacterium | reverse complement strand
CGCCAGGCCGTGGAGAGGGTCGCCACGCCGCCGAAGCTGGCGCCCATGAGGCCGCGGAAGCGGACCTCCGGCAGCAGGGGGAAGGTCTCCTCCATGTGGGGGACCACCTCCTCGGCGATGAAGCGGTTGTGGGCGGGATCCGCCGCGTATTCCGCCAGGCGGCGCGGCGAGGTGGTGAGGGCGACGACCATCGGGGGGATCTCGAGGCGGTGGATCAGGTTGTCGAGGACGATCTTGAAGCCCGAGTAGCGCAGGTAGTCGTTGCCGTCGTGGACGACCAGCAGGGGATAGCGGCGCTGGCGCCGAAAGCGCGCTGGCAGGTAGACCACCAGGTCCCGGTCCTCTCCGAAGGCCTCGCTGTGCAGCCGATGGACCTCAAGATGGCCCTCGCGGGCCTCCGGATCCGCAAAGGTCCATTCCGGTCGCGAATAGCCGGAGCAGTGACAGACGGAATTCGCGCCGAAGGGGTCATAGGCCAGGTGGGGGTTCAGGGGATCTCGGATCCAATGATGGTCGCCACCCCGGATGACGTCGATCTTGTACTCCACCCGGGAGTTCATGGGCAGAGTCTGGACCAGGTACCAGAAATCCGTTCCGGGGAGGTAGGAGAAGGCCTGGGAGGACTCCAGCCCGTAGATGAAATGACGCAACTCGACGGCGTCCGCCTCTCCACGATAGACGAAGGTAACGGAGTTTCCTTCGGTGAGGGGGAAGGTGTTCTCGGCGACGAAGGCGTCGAGAGCGGCGGCGTCTGGCCGGGAAGCCAGAAGACGGTGAACGGCCAGCATCAGGCGACAGCCTCCAGGACCTCCACCTCGCCGGTGCGTTGCAGCTGACGGGTCCCCGGTCCGGCGGTCCAGCTGTCGCCGTCCCAGAAGATGCTGGAGCCGGTGTCGAGGGCGATGCAGGCCGCGGGGGCGAGGCGCCGGGCCAGCAGGGAGACCCTCACCGGATCGTCGAGCTGCAGCCGAGCCTCGGCGTGGGGCAGGGGCTGGATCCCGTGGGCGATTCCCAGGCCGAGGTCGAGGATTTCGGCGTTGCCGGCACCCTGGGGAGGGCGGTCGTGGAAGAGCACCACCCTTTCTGCCAGCGCCATCGCGCCGGCGGACCAGGCGATGATCGGCTGGTCTCCCAACAGGTCGAGCACGCGGAAGAGCCGCAGCCGGTTGAGCAGGACGGCGACGTGGCCGCCGGCAATGGCCAGGGCTGCCGAGCCGTCGAGGATCTCTGCCAGCTCCCGCCTATGTCCGGCGAGGGCCTCGTCCAGCGCCTCTCCCCAGCGGGCCTCGAAAGCGTCGTGCTGCCGCTTCAGCTGCTCGGCATGGTGGTCGTCCAGGGCGCGGACCGCGGCGATGGCGGAGGCCTGCTCCTCCTCCAGCATGGGGCTCGACGACTTGCGGTGGAGGAGCTTCCTCGCGGGCTCCAGGACGAAATCGAGGCGCAGCCGGTGGAGTTGCTGAAGTTGCTTCAAGAGGTTCTGCCGATCGCGCAGCGCCTCGAAGAGCTCCGGTTCCTCGATGAAAAACTGCTCGGCTCGGGCGTGGAGGAGGAGGTTGGTCACCGGCCGGCGAACGTGTTGGGCGAGCTCGTCCAGCTCCTCCTCTCGCTCTTGCCAGCCGGCGGTGACCACCGCCAGCGGCCCGGACCCGGCCAGTCGGTCGACCACTTTCGAGACGATGGGCTGGTGGCGCTGGGGCCCCAGGAGAGCGATGGGTCGCATAGGAGGTGCTATTATCTACCTGTCTGCGACGCGGAAAAAGTCTTCGCTGCCGGAGGGGTCATGCACGTTCTCTTCGTCGAGCCTTGTTTCCCTTACTACCAGCAGAAGTTCGTCACCGCCCTGCGCTCCATCGGTGCCCGAGTGACCGGGATCGGCGAGGTCCCGGCTCGGTCTCTGCCCTCGGCTGTCCGGGAAGCCCTCTACGGTTACGAGGAGGTGTCCAACGTCTGTAGCGAGCGGGCTCTCCTCGCCGCCGTCCGTCGGGTGCAACAACGGGAGTGGGTGGACCGGCTGGAGGCTACGGTCGAAGCCCACATCCTCACCGCCGCCAAGGTGCGCGAGGCGACGGGCATTCCCGGCACCACCGTCGAGACCGCCTTCTTGTGTCGCGACAAGCCGGCCATGAAGGAAGCCCTGCGCCGGGCCGGCGTGCCCTGCGCCCAGAGCATCGGCACCGAGTCGGCGAAGGAGGCCCTCGAGTTCAGCCGCCAAGTGGGGTTCCCGGTGATCGTCAAGCCTCGGGACGCCGCCGGTGCCGCCGGCACCTGGCGCGCCGACGACGAGGCCCAGCTCGCCCAGGTGCTCGAGGAGTGCGG
>JAGQSE010000247.1:12419-12856 GCA_020439725.1 Acidobacteriota bacterium | reverse complement strand
TTCATCACCCACTACTACCCGGGTGTGCTCGAGGCGATGCGCAGCCGCTGGATCTCTCCCCAGTTCATCACCACCAACCGGGTCGACGCCTCGAGCTACGACGAGGTCAGGGAGCTCGGCAAGCGGGTCATCGAGGTGCTCGGCATCGGCACCTCGGCGACCCACATGGAGTGGTTCTTCGGTCCCAAGGGGCTCAAGTTCTCGGAGATCGGCTGCCGGCCGCCCGGGGTGGGCGCCTGGGACCTCTACTGCGCCGGCAACGACATGGACCTTTACCGCGAGTGGGCCAACGCCATCGTCCACCGGCAGGTGTCGGCGCGTCCCTCGCGCCGTTTCGCCGCCGGCATCGTCAACCTGCGGCCGGACCGGGACGGTCGCATCATCGGCTACGAGGGGCTCGACGCGGTCCAGCGGACCTACGGCGAGTGGATCATCGA
>JAGQSE010000247.1:0-12363 GCA_020439725.1 Acidobacteriota bacterium | reverse complement strand
TGGATGCGGCTTCGTCACCCGGATTACGACCAGCTGCGACGCATGCTCGATACCATCGGCCAGACCGTCCAGGTACGCGCCGCCTGATCGTGCGCCGGTCGCGCGGTCGGACCGCCCGTCTCCCGCCCCATCGTCGCGAAAGGCCGTAGCCATGAATCCCCACGCCGAAACCTCGCCCCCCGACCCCGACCTCTCCCAGCTCGAGCCGCGGCACCTGTGGCGGCGTTTCGACGACCTGCGGCGGATCCCGCGGCCGTCGAAGCACGAGGAGGCGGTGCGCCGCTGGGTCCTCGACTTCGCCGCCAGCCACGGTTGCGAGACCGAGGCCGACGCCGCCGGTAACGTCGTCGTGCGGGTGCCGGCGTCTCCGGGCTTCGAGCACGCCCCCATCGTCGTCCTCCAGGGCCATCTCGACATGGTGTGCGAGAAGAACTCGGACACCGAGTTCGATTTCTTTCACGACGCCATCCGCCTCGAGCTCGACGGCGACCGGCTGACCGCCCGGGGAACCACCCTGGGCGCCGACAACGGAGTCGCCGTCGCCGCGGGCCTCGCCCTGCTCACCGACGACACCGCGCGCCATGGGCCCATCGAGCTGTTATTCACCGTCGACGAGGAGACCGGGCTCAACGGTGCCCGTCAGCTCGATCCGTCGATCGTCCGCGGCCGTCTGCTCCTCAACCTCGACTCGGAGGAGGAGGGAGTGCTGACCATCGGTTGTGCCGGCGCCCGATCGGCGGTGGTCCGCCTGCCGCTGGCCCGCACCGCGGCGCCGGCGGGCTCGCTTCTGCGTCTCAGGGTGCGTGGTGCGTCCGGTGGCCATTCCGGGGGCGAGATCCACCTCGGCCGCGCTAACGCCATCCGTGTCCTCGCCGAGGTGTTGCGACAGCTGCCCGCGGACGGTCTGGTGGCGCTGGCTGGCGGCAGCGCGCCCAACGTCATCCCGCGCGAGGCGGAGGCCACCCTGGTCGGTGATCCGGGGGCCCTGGCAGCCGTCGTCCGCGAAGCCGCGGAGCAGCTCAAGGCCGCCTATGCGTCGACCGATCCGAACCTATCGGTGGAGCTCGCGGAGATCGATGGCGAAGGCGACCAGGTCCTCGAGCCGGCGGTGGCGAAGACCCTCGTCACGATGCTCCGGGAGCTGCCCCACGGCGTGCTCAAGATGAGCGAAGCCCTCCCGGGGCTGGTACAGACTTCGAGCAACCTGGCGATGGTTTCGACCGGCGACGACGCAGCGGAGATCCACTGCTCGAACCGCTCCTCAGTGGCCGCGGATCTCGACGAAACCGTCGCCGCCATCACCACCCGGGCCGCGGAGGCCGGTGCGACGGTGCATACCACCCGCGGCTACCCCGGCTGGGAGCCGAACCGGCACTCGAAGCTCCTCGAGATGGCGGTCGAGGTCTTCCGCCGGCTCTACGATCGCGACCCCGAGGTCAGCGCGGTCCACGCCGGGCTCGAGTGCGGGATCCTCGGCGAGAAGATCCCGGGTATGGAGATGATCTCCTTCGGACCGGACATCCGGAACCCTCACTCGCCGGACGAGTTCGTCAGCGTTTCCTCGGTACGGCGGGTCCTGGGCGACTATCTCGGGATGCTCCTCGAGACCCTGGCGCTCCATTCCGTCACGGCCGCCAACGAGCCCGCCCCCCGCTGAGAGGACGCCGTGCCCAGCGACCACCGGCCAGAGATCGATCAGCTGCGCACCTTGGTCGAGTCCCTCCGGGAACGGGTCGAGGAGCTCGAACGGGACGAGCGCCAGCGCGAGGTCGATCGCGAGGTCGAGCGCGAGCAGCTGCGCGAGTCACGCGAGATGCTCCGCCTGGTCATGGACCACATCCCCCAGGGCATCTACTGGAAGGACCGGTCGTCGGTCTATCGCGGCTGCAACCGCTTCTTCGCCGACATGGCGGGTCTCGACGATCCCGACGAGGTTCTGGGCAAGACCGACGAGGATCTCCCCTGGAGCCGCTGGGCGGAACGCTACCGTCAGCTCGATCGCGAGGTGACGCTCTCCGACGGGCCGGAGGTGGGCCACGAGGGGCCCTACATCCGCGCCGATGGCAGCGAAGGCTGGCTGCGCACCACCAAGGTGCCGCTCCACGATTCCCAAGGCCGGGTGGTGGCCATCCTCGGGGTCGACGAAGACTTCACCGAACGCCGCCGCCACGAGGAGGCGTTGCGCTCGCTGGTCGAGGTCACCTTCTCGACCGACGGCGAGGACTTCTTCCGCGCCCTGGTGCGGCGGCTGGCGGAGGCGCTCCAGGTGCGCTACGCCTTTCTCGGGGAGGTTCGCCGCAATGACGCCGGGCGGGTCCATACCGTCGCCCTGTGGTCCGACGGCGGCTTCGTCGACAACATCACGTACGCGCTCGACGGCTCGCCCTGCAGCCAGGTGGTCGGCAAGACCGCCTGCGCGTTCACCGAAGGCGTTCGGGATCGCTTCCCGAAGGACGTGATGCTCAACGAGCTCGGTGTCGAGAGCTATCTCGGGGCACCGCTCATGGACTCCGCCAACCGGCCCATCGGTCTCCTGGTAGCCATGGGGACCGAGCCCTTGGCGGGGACCGAGATGGCGATTTCGATCCTCAACGTGTTTTCCGCCCGCGCGGCGGCCGAGCTCGAGCGCAAGCGCATCGACGCCGCTCTGCGCGAGGCCCGCGACCAGCTCGAGCGCCGAGTCCGGGAGCGCACCGCCGACCTTGCGGCGGCGCACCAGGATCTGAAGTCGCTGCTCTACATCGTCTCCCACGATCTCAGGGCACCGCTGATCAACGTCAAGGGCTTCGCCGGCGAGCTGCGCTCGGGCTGCCAGGAGGTCCTGAAGCTCATCGAGGGAGGCGAGAAGGCCCTCGAAGACGCCGCACGGCGCCGGCTGATGGGTCTCCTCGGCTCGGACATCCCCGAGGCTCTGAGCTTCATCGACACCTCCATCGACCGCATCAACCACTTCATGAACACCCTCCTGCGGCTGTCGCAGCAGGGCCAGCGGTCGCTGAGCATGGAGCTGGTCGATACGACCAGCCTGGTCAAGGAGCTCTTCGCCAGCCTCGCCTACCAGCTCGAGCAGCGCAGCGCCCGAGTCCACGTCGCTGAGCTGCCGCCGGTGGTGGGGGATCGCATCTCCCTGGAGCAGATTTTTGGCAATCTCCTTTCCAATGCGGTGCTCTATCTCGATCCCGACCGCCCTGGCGAGATCGAGGTCCGAGGCGAGACGAGCCGGGACCTGGTGACCTATCACGTGCGCGACAACGGTTGCGGCATACCCAAGGAAGACCTGCCCAAGGTCTTCGCTCCCTTCCGTCGGGGCCGGCGGCTCGAGGTCGAGGGGGAGGGGATGGGGCTCGCGTACGTACAGGCCTTGGTTCGGCGCCACGGCGGCCGCATCTGGTGCGAGTCGGAGCCCGGGGTCGGGTCGACCTTTTCGTTCGCCCTGTCCGCCCATCTACAGCCCGACGACCTGCGTTCGACCACCGAGATCTGGACCAGCTGATCCCCACGGGGAGGCGGTTCCGCTGCACTGGCTGGAGGCTCTTCCGGTGGGTCTCGTCCGCCCGCGGTCAGACCGACAGGGCTCGCCGCCGGCGAAGGCACGCAGCGCGCCAGGGGCCCGAGCCACCGGTTCAACGGCCGAAGTCCCCCGAAGAAGGGCTTCGGAGATGCCTTGGGCCTCATTCTGTGGCACCATAGAAGTTCGATCTCCGGTGGTCTGCGGACCCTTCGCCAGCCCGCCGCCGAGGCTCGTGTCCACCCCCTGGGAGGTCTTCCATGCGCGCTCTAGCCCTCGCCCTCGTCCTGTCCCTCGCCGGTGCCGTCACGGGCGGTGCCTTGACCTACATGCCCATGGCCGACGCCGACCTGGCGGATCAGGCGCCGATCATCGCCGACGTCACGGTGATCGACGCGGGCCCCGCGGCGGATGCGTCGACCTCGTCGACGGACTACCAGGTCGAGGTCCAGCGGGTGCTCAAGGGCTCGGTTCCCGGTAGCACGCTGGTAGTGCGCGTGCTCGGCTCCCGGGGTACCGGCGGCCTGGGTCTCGAGATCGACGGTGCGCCGGTCTTCGAGCCCGGGTCCCGCGCCTTGCTCTTCCTCGAGCCCGCCGGGGACGGCACGTATCGTCTGGTCCAGTTCTCCCTCGGCGCGTTCCACCGCGTCCGGGCGGGGAGCCAGACCCTGGCGGTGCGCTGGCTCGGTGACGCCGCGGCGGTGCTGCCGGCCGGGCGCAAGGCCGCGGACGACCGGATGCGCGATTACGACCGCTTCGCGGACTGGCTGGCCGGTCGGGCGCAGGGCCTGAAGCGGGCCGGCGAATACCGGGTCGACGAGACGACGGTGCCCCAGCAGGCGCTCACCGACGCCTTCACGCTGTTCAGCAGCGGCGGTCTCAACCTGCGCTGGCGCGAGTTCGACTTTGGGGAAACCGTGACCTTCTTCGCCCACGAGGACGGTCAGCCCGGGCTGGCCGGCGGCGGCTTCAGCCAGTTCCAGCAGGGCCTCCAGCTGTGGGATGACGACCCGTCGACCTCGATCCTTTACACCTACGGCGGCACCACCACCGCCACCGGCGGCCTGTCGTCGGGCGGGTTCGACGGGGTCAACGCCATCGTCTTCGAAGATCCGAACAACAACCCCACCTTCGGCGGCGCCTTCAGCTGCTTCACCGGCGGCGTCATCGCCCTCGGCGGGCCGTGGTTCGACTCGAGCCAGACCCACGCCTACAAGGGCAACACCTTCATCTCCATCGCCGGTGCCGACATCATCACCAACAAGGGCACCAGCTGCCTGTTCGCCAACGGCGTGACGGCGGCCGAGGTCTTCGCCCACGAGATCGGGCACACCCTGGGCCTGAGGCACTCCTGCGGCGACACCGCCAGCGGCTCCTGCGACACCACCGCCAAGGACGAGGCGTTGATGCGCGCCTTCGTCCACGCCGACGGCCGTGGGGCCTCGCTGGGCTCGGACGACCGCGCGGGCATCCTGTCGCTGTATGCGCCGGCGGCCACCGGCAGCTGCCAGGAGAACACCACCACCCTGTGTCTGCGCAACGACCGCTTCGCGGTTCAGACTCAGTGGCGGACCCTCGACGGCCGGACGGGTTTTGGCTCGGCGGTGCCGTTGACCGGGGACACCGGGTACTTCTGGTTCTTCAACCCCGCCAATGTCGAGATGATCGTCAAGGTCCTCAACGGTTGCACCATCACGAATCACTTCTGGGTCTTCGCCGGCGGGTTGACCAACGTCGAGGTGCAGATGGTGGTCACGGATACCCAGACCGGGGAATCGCAGCCCTATTCCAACGACTTGGGGAACCCCTTCGCGCCGATCCAGGACACCGCGGCCTTCGCCACCTGTCCCTGAGTCGATGACGAAACAGCCGCGAGACGAGCCGGTGGAGGAGGCCGGTGCCTCCTCCACCGGTGACACCGGCCCGCCGCCGGCGCCCAAGCGGCCTTCCCCCGAGGTCCGCCGTCCCCGCAAGGTCGGCAACGCGCCCCACAGCCACGAAGAGCGCGAATTCCTCGCCGGGCCGCAACGCCGGCGCGAGGATCTGTGGCGCGCTTGGCGCATCTTCACCGAGTTCATCCGGGGCTTCCGGGCGTTGCATTTCGTGGGCCCCTGCGTCACGGTCTTCGGTTCGGCACGGCTGGCGGAGACCCATCCGACCTATCAGCTGGCGCAGCAGGTCGGCCACCAGCTGGCGGAAGGGGGCTTCACCGTCATGACCGGTGGCGGGCCCGGCGTGATGGAAGCTGCCAACCGCGGTGCCAAAGAGGCTGGCGGGCGCTCCGTCGGATGCAACATCGAGCTGCCCCACGAGCAGCACGCCAACCGCTTCCTCGACCTGGTCGTGGGCTTTCGCTACTTCTTCGTCCGCAAGGTGATGCTGGTCAAGTACTCCTACGGCTTCGTGGTGCTACCCGGCGGCTTCGGCACCCTGGACGAGATCTTCGAGACGCTGACGCTGATCCAGACGGGCAAGATCCAGGACTTCCCCCTGGTCCTCATGGGCAAGGACTATTGGCGGCGCCTGCTCGACTTCATCCACGACGAGATGGTGCCGGCGGGGACCATCAGCCCCAGGGACTTCGACCGTATCTTCGTCACCGATTCGCCGGCCGAGGCACGACGCTTCATCGTCGAAGAGGTGCGGCGGCGCTTCGGATTGCACTTCGAGGTCGGACCCAAGGGGGCGCCCAGGGCGCGTTGGTACCTCGGGGAGCGACCTCTCCCCAGCCGCCGCCCGGAGGCGTCGCCATAGACGTGACCGAGAGGGGGGTGGGGCGCAATCGTGCGCGGCTGACGGTGGTGGCCGCGGCGCTGCTCTTCTCGACCGGCGGCGCCGCGGTCAAGGCGGCGACGTTGACCAGCTGGCAGGTGGCGAGCCTGCGCTGCGGCGTCGCGGCGCTGGTACTGCCCTTCTTGCTGCCGGCGGCCCGGGGCCGATGGAGCTGGCGCAGCGTGCCCGTGGCGCTGGCCTACGCCGGCACGCTGACCTGCTTCGTCGTCGCCACCAAGTGGACCACCGCCGCCAACGCGATCTTCCTCCAGTCGACGGCACCGCTCTACGTCCTCTGCCTGGCGCCCTGGCTGCTGCGCGAGCGCATCCGGGCGCGGGACCTCGTGTTCATGGCCCTCCTGGGTCTCGGTTTGATGCTGTTCTTCTTCGGCGTCCAGGAGCCGACGGCGACGGCGCCGAGTCCGCTGGCGGGCAACCTGGTCGGCGTCCTCGCGGGGGCATGCTGGGGGCTGACGGTGCTCGGTCTACGCTGGCTCGAGAGCGGCGAGGAGGGTTCTTCGACGGCGGGCAGCGCCGGACCCGCGGTGCTCCTGGGAAGCGTGATCACGTTCCTGGTCTGTCTCCCCGCCGCCTGGCCGATCACCGACGTCAGCGCGATGGACGTCGCCGCCGTGGTCTTTCTCGGCGTCGTCCAGATCGCCCTCGCCTACCGCTTGTTGACCGCCGGCGTGCGGCACCTTCCGGCCCTCGAGGTCTCGCTCCTCCTGCTCCTCGACCCGGTCCTCAACCCGCTGTGGGCGTGGCTGCTCCACGGCGAGCTGCCGGACCGCTGGGCGGCCGCCGGGTGCGCGCTCATCCTCGGCGCCACCGCCGCTCACGTGGTGGCGAGCTCACCGCGGCCGCGGCTTCGCGCCGGCGGGTCGATGCGGTAATCTGCCGTCTCCAGTCTGACCTGCCGCTCGAGCCAGCGGCCGTGACGCCATGAGCCCCCCTGCCCAGCCCTCCACCGCGCCCTTGCTCGACCACCTGGGCCGGCCCCTCTCCGACCTGCGCATCTCGGTCACCGACCGATGCAACTTCCGGTGCACCTTCTGCATGCCGGCGGAGAACCGCTACCACTTCGTGCCACGGCCCGAGATCCTGAGCTTCGAGGAGATCGTCCGCCTGGCGCGGATCTTCGTCGGCCTGGGAGTGCGCAAGATACGCCTGACGGGCGGCGAGCCCCTGCTGCGCTCCGAGATCGAGCACCTGGTGGCGGAGCTCGCCGCCATCGAGGGGCTCGAGGACCTGGCCCTGACCACCAACGGCTTCCTGCTGGCCGCCAAGGCCCGGGCGCTCAAGGACGCCGGTCTCGACCGCGTCACGGTGAGCTTCCATTCCCTCGACCCCGCGGTCTTCGAGCGCATCAACGGAGTCGGTCTGGCCCTCGATCGGGTCCTCGAAGGCCTCGAGGAAGCGCGCCGCGTCGGTCTCTCCCCGATCAAGCTCAACATCGTGCCCATCCGCGGGATCAACGAGCACGAGATCGTCGACCTGGCGCGCTGGGCGCGTGACCATGGCTATACGGCTCGGTTCATCGAGTACATGGACGTCGGCACCCTCAACCGCTGGCGTCCGGAGGAGGTCCTCTCGGCGCGCGAGATCGTCGAGCGGATCTCCGCCGAGATGCCCCTGGAGCCCGTCGAACGCGCGCATCCGGGGGAAGTGGCGGCGCGCTGGCGGTACGTCGGCGGCGGCGCCGAGGTCAAGCCGGAGCCGGGCGGAGAAGTCGGCGTCATCCCGTCGATCACCGAGCCCTTCTGCGGCGACTGCTCGCGTGTCCGCCTGTCCGCCGAGGGCAAGGTCTTCACCTGTCTCTTCAGCGCCGTCGGTCACGATCTCAAGGCGCCGCTGCGCTCGGGGGAAGACGACGAGGAGCTGGCGGCACGGCTCCGCGAGCTGTGGCGGGCACGCACCGATCGCTACTCGGAGGAGCGGACCGAGGCCCTGCGGGCAGGGCGCTTCAGCGCCGCCGACAAGGTCGAGATGTTCCGCATCGGGGGCTAGGGTGCGGCGCCGACGATGCTGAAGAGAACCCACCGCCGTCTGCTCCTCGTCCTGGGCCTCCTGCTGGTGACGTCGACGCTCCTGGTCGCCGCGCGGCAGCGGAGCGAAGAGCCCTTCCTTCTCGGTGGCATCCAGGTCAACGAACCCGATCACGAGCGCTGGGTCCGCGAGCTGCAGCGGTCCGGGCTCAACACGGTCTCGGTGACCGTTTACGCGCATCAAGGCGATTGGAACAGCGATCACCTGTGGTTCGACGAGGACAACGCAGCGGTCCTCGACGAGATCCGTACGGCGCATCGCGCGGGGCTCCGCGTGGTGCTCATCCTGCGCCTCGCCCTCGATCACGCCTACCCGGCGAACCGCTTCTTGTGGCACGGGCTGGTGATGCCCGACACCGAGGATCAGGTGCGGTCGTGGTTCGAGCAGTACGGCCGCTTCGCCCTCGAATGGGCCCGCCGCGCCGAAGCGGAGGGGGTCGAGGTCCTGGGCGTCGGCTCCGAGCTCAATACCCTCACCTCGACCCGTCCCCTCGACGCGGTGCCGGCCCTCGAGGACTACTACCTCGATCCCGCCAAGCAGGACGAGTACCGGCGCTCGGTGCTGGCCCACCGCGAGGCTCTCGCCGAGCACCGTCTGTGGACTCCGGGTACCGACGGGTTCGCCACCCTCGAGGAGTATCTCGACGCCGAGATCGGCGCCCACCGCCGCTGGGCCGAGCGGGTGGTGGGAGCCGGCGAGCAGCCATGGATCGCCATGAACCGGCGGCGGGAGCTGCTCGAAGGCGAGTGGCGCTCGCTCATCCGCAAGGTGCGCGAGGTCTACCACGGCCCGCTGACCTACGCCGCGAACTTCGATCAGTACCAGGAGGTCGGCTTCTGGCAAGACCTCGATCTCCTCGGGGTCAACGCCTACTTCCAGCTGCGCCCGGCGCCCGCGGGGCCGGACCGGTCGCGGACCGTCCTCGCGGCCCAGCTCGAGACCGGTTGGGCGGGGATCCTCGGCGACATGAACGCCTTTCGTCAGCGTGAGGGTCTCGGCGAGCTGCCGGTGATCTTCACCGAGCTGGGGTATACCGCGCGGCGGGGCTCGACCGTCGAGCCATGGGCCAGCCAGGGATTCTCGCTCCTCCGCTTGTCCGAGGGAGAGTCGCCACCGGCCTCCGCTTCCGCGACGCAGGCGGGCTCCCCGGAACACCCGGCGGTTCCGCCGCCCCTACCACCGACCCGCCTGATGGTCTGGACCGACGAGCCCGAGGCCCCCCTCGAACGGGCTCTGGCTCTTCGTGGCTTGCGCGAGGCCGAGCGGCGGGTGGCGCCGGGGATGCTCGCCGGCGTGCTGTGGTGGAAGCTCTCGACGCTGCCCGAGCATCGGGCCATCGAGCCCTTCGTGATGATCCTCGGTCACGGCGACGATCCGGCGCTGGAGGAGCTGCGACGGCTCGACCCCGAGCAGCGCGACGCGGCGTGGGGTCGATGACGGTACAACGGGAAACTGCTGTCACGGCTGCCGCTGCCGCCGCCGGTTCGGGTGTACACTGAGCCATCGCCCACGTCTTCGTGTCGTCCTTTGAGGAGGAGCGTGAGCTCGAAGCGAGTCCTGGTCGTCGACGACGATCCCGAGATCCTCGAAGCCATCCGCGAGGTGGTGGCGCTGGGTGGCTATCGCGTTCACGTCTGCACCTCCGGAGAAGACTGTCTCGCCAAGGCGACCTCGGAGCCTCCGGACGTCATCGTCCTCGACCTGGTCCTCGATACCACCGACGGTTGGCAGGTGCTGCGCGTGCTCAAACAACAGCCCTCGACCCGTGACGTGCCGGTGATCGTCATCTCGCACCAGGTGGAGCACCGAGACATGTTCCGCGGGCTCCAGGAGGGCGCCGTGGACTATCTCGAGAAGCCCCTCGAGCGCGAGAGCCTGCTGGCCAGCATCCAGGCGGCGGTGAGCCACCGCGCCGCCGGAGGTGAGAGTTGAGTCCCGGCGACCTGCCTCTGCCGGAGATCCGCGCCGACTGGTTGCGCCAGCGGGCGGCGTTGGTGGACCAAACGACCACATTGCCCGCGCTGCCGGCGGTGCTCGAGGAGGTCCGGCACCAGACCGAGACCGGCCACCACATGGGGCTGATCTATTTCGACCTGTCGTCGGAGGCGCGTCTCGAGTCGATCTACGGTTGGGAGACCTACGACAGTCTCTTGCGCCAGGTGGGGGAGGCCCTCGAGGTCTTCCGCCGTGACCGGCTCCAAACCGGAGACTTGCTCGCCATCTACGGCATCCGGGCGGAGGAGTTCCTGCTTTTCCTCCGCATCGAGACGGTGCGCGGGGCGGAGCAGCGCCTCGAGGACCTGCGCGACCGTGTCATCGATCATCTTTCGGCCAAGCTGCGGGTCCAGTTCGACAACGAGAGCCCGCGACCGTTGTCGGTGCAGAGCGGCTCGACGCTGCTTCGTGCCGACCCCATGGTGCGGTTCGAGCGCGTCGTCTACCGTGCCCTCGACGACCTGCGTTCGGTGTGCCGCCGGCAGCGTGAGAAGCAGCACACGGAGCGCCTGCGCGAGCTCCGGCGCATCGTCACCGCCGCCGACATCACGGTCCGCTTCCAGCCCATCGTCGACCTGCGTGACGGCGCGGTACACGGTTTCGAGGCGCTCAGCTGCGGTCCGCCGGGAGGCGTCTTCGAGAACCCCGAAATGCTCTTCGCCTTCGCCGAGGAGACCGACCACATCGTCGAGCTCGAGCGCATTTGCCGCTTCGAGTCGATCCGCCGCGCGGGCCAGCTGGGAGGAGGTCAGAAGCTGTTCATCAACAGCTCGGCGCGGGGCTTCGCGGATCCCGAGCTGTTTTGCCGCAGCCTGGTCGAGCAGGCCGAGCGGTGCGGCCTCGAGCCGTCGGACATCGTCATCGAGATCACCGAGCGCGTCGCCATCACCGCCTGGCAAGAGTTCCGCCGCAGCGTCGCCGCGTTGCGCTTGATCGGCTTCCAGATCGCCATCGACGACATGGGGGCCGGTTACTCGTCGCTGCAATCGGTGGCGGAGGTCCAGCCGGACTACTTGAAGGTGGACCTGTCGCTGATCCGCGACCTGCACAAGAGCGCCATCAAGCGCAGCCTCCTCGACGGGCTGGTGGGCATCGCCCGGACCATCGGTGCCAAGGTGATCGCCGAAGGGGTCGAGCAGGAGGAGGAGTACCAGGCGCTGCGCGGCATGAACATCGCCTTCGCGCAGGGCTTCTATTTCGCCCGGCCCAACACCGAGCTACGGCGTACGCCGGTACAGCTTCCGCCGGCGGTGCGCGCCGAGCCCCCGGCTCCCTGAGCCCGAGTCTCCTGCACCAGCGCCGGCCAAGACCGGGCTGGTCGGGTCAGTCGATATACCCCAGGGCTCGCAGCTGCTCGAGGGATTCCTCGTCGAGGGCGGGGGCGGGCAGGTTGTCGGCGGCGGTGAGGCCCGCATTGACCTCCGCCAGCCACCCTCCCAGATGCTTGGGGACCTCGCCCCCCGCCTTGGCGGCGCTCTTCTCCCCCGGATCCTGCGCCAGGTCGAAGACGCTCAACGTGTCGGCGCCCTTGAGCCGCAACACCTCCTTGGTCGTTCCCTGGACGATGCCGACCTCGAGCAGACCGCGGCGGCGCACTCGGTCCTCGTCGCCGGTGCCGTGGACGGCGCCGCGATGGGCCTGGTGCTCGGTGATGCGACCGGTGGGGGCTTGCTCGCGACCTTCGAGCACCGGCGTCCAGTCGAAGCCGCGGAAGGTCTCCGGGGCCGGCAGACCGATGAGCCCGAGGACCGTCGGTGCCAGGTCGAGGTTGCTGGCCAGCTCGCCCACCACCGTCGGCCGGAGGTGCTCGGGCCAGGTGATCGAGGTCGGCACGTGGAGGTTCTCCTCCCACAGGTGCCGGCCGTGACCCCAATAGCCGTGCTCGCCGAGGTTCTCGCCGTGGTCGGCGGCGAAGACGATGAGCGTCCGGTCCGGTGGGTAGAGCTCGCCGAGCACCGCCAGCAGGTCGCCCACCGCCTGGTCGGCGAAGGCGACCTCGGTGTCATACCGATCGCTCTTCGACAGGTCGCCGCGCAGCTTGA
>JAGQSE010000246.1 GCA_020439725.1 Acidobacteriota bacterium | reverse complement strand
GACCGGCCCTGGCGCAGCAGCACCGAGCCGAGGTCGTTGTGGATCGCCGCGCTGCCCGGCTGGTCGCGCAGAGCGATCCGGTACTCGTCGGCGGCCGCGGCGAGCTCGCCGGTGGCGGCCAGGGTCGCGGCGAGGTTGAGGCGCGCTTCGAGAGAGTGGGGGTCGATCTCCAGCGCCCGGCGGAAGGCGGCGACGGCGTCGGTCAGGAGGCCCTGGGCGCGCAGGGCCGAGCCAAGACCGTTGTGGGCCTTGGCATAGTCGGGGTCGATCTGCACCGCCCGCCGGTACTGCTCGATGGCGGGCCCGAGGTCGCCTCTGTCGGCGAGGATGTTGCCAAGGTTGTAGCGCGCCGTCGCGTAGTCCGGCTGGATGGCGATCGCGCGGCGGAAGTGCGCGACCGCCTCGCTCGTCCGACCGGTCCGGCCCAGAACGACCCCGAGCTGGCTGTGGGCGACGCTGTTGTCAGTGGTGTGCGCCAAGGTCATCCGCCACAGCGCCTCGCTGTCGCGCCAATGGGCGGTCTGGGCTCGGGCCAGGACGACCAGGACCAGGACGGCGACCCCCGCGGCCGCTGCCAACCAGCGGCGGTCCAGCCGCTGCGGCCAGGCTTCGGCGGTGCCCCAGGCCAGCATCAAGAGCAGACCGACGTGGGGCAGATAGGTGTAGCGGTCGGCATGGGCCTGGATGCCGACCTGAACCAACCCGATCACGGGCACCAGCATGCCGAGGTACCACAACCAGCCGACCAGGAGGAACGGCATCCGCTTGCGCAAGACGACGACGGCGCCGGTCACGGCCGCCAGCGCCACTGCCGCGAGGCCGACGGTCCACCAGGGCAGGCCATCTTTGGGGTGGGGGTAGAACACCGCCAGGTCCAGCGGCCAGAAGAGTTGGCGGACGTAGACCACGTAGGAGACCAGGGCGTTGCCGAGGCGTTCCCAGAACGGCAAGACCTCGGTCGACGTCATGGCACCGGTCTGGGTTCTCAGGGTGATGACGCCGCACGCAGCCGACAGGACGAAGAACGGGATCTTCTCGACCACCCTGGCGCGGAGATGACGCCATGGAGCGTCCCTCTCCCCGAGCCGTTGCAACGGCCAGACGTCCAGCAGCAACAGGACGAACGGCAGGGTCACCACCGTCGGTTTCGCCATCAACGCCAGAGCGAAGCACCCCAGGGCGACCAGGTAGCGCCCGACGCGGGCGTCCACCGCGTATCGGGCCCAGGCCCCCAGGGTGAGGAAGAAGAGCAAGCCGCTAAGGACGTCCTTGCGCTCTGAGATCCAGGCCACCGACTCGACCCGCAGGGGATGGATGGCGAAGATCAGGGCAACGAAGGCGCTGCACCACAGCGCCCCGGTCATCCCCCGGAGGACGAGGAAGAGGACGATGGCGGCGGCGGCGTGGAGCAGGACGTTGCTCAGGTGGTGGCCGCCGGGCTCGAGACCGTAGATCTCCGCGTCCGCCATGTGCGAGACCGTCGTCAGCGGATGCCAGGTGAACGCGTGGACGTAGCTCAGTGCCTCCGCCAAACCTTCGGGGCTCAGCCCGGCGGCGACCAGCGGATTCCTATAGACGTAGACGTTGTCGTCGTAGTTGACGAACTCGAAGTGGCGGGTCTGGCCAAAAACCGCCCACACGGCGACGGCGAGGACGGCGCAGACGCCGAGACGATGGATCGGGGGACGCATGGCTCTCCCAGGTCGGATTCGAGAGCCAAGGCTACACGAGGTTTGAGCTAGCTCCGTAACTCTCCGACCGTGCCGCCGGCCCGTCGCTTGCCGACGAGCTCGCAGCGGCCTGTTGGACCGCCTTCGTTGAAGGCTCGGGCATCTGCCTCGAAGTGACCCACGACTACGCCTCGTCGTAGGCCCTCTCGAGCTCCGCCACGTCGAGCTTCACCATCGTCATCATGGCTTCCATCACAGCCTTCACCTTCCTGGGATCCGAATCACGGATCAGCTCGGTGAATCGTCTCGGGACGATTTGCCAGGAAAGACCGAAGGGGTCCTTGATCCACCCACATTGCGTCGGCGTCGCTCCCGCCTCTACGAGCTTGTCCCAGTACTCATCCACCTCGTCCTGATCCGCGCAGTCCACGTAGAGCGAGACGCCTTCAGAGAAGCTGAAGTACGGACCTCCGTTGTAGCCCATGAAGACTTGCCCCCCAACGACGAACTCGGCGGAGGCGATGGGACCGTCTTCGCCCGTGCGGGCGACGCTGCGGACTTCGGAGTTCGGAAACGTCGCGGTGTAGAACTCGATCGCGGCTTCGAGCTGGTCGTTGAACATGAGGAAAGGGGTTACTTTGTTCATGGGGAAACCTTCGCTGTGAGAGCGATGCCTTTATCCAACCACCGCCCAGACTTGAACGGCGCATTTCGCGCTCGCCCGGAGTTGGCCTCAAATTGACGCGGAGCGCGATTCCGAATATCGATTGACTCCTTGGGTCAAGGGTTCTTGCCACCAAACCAGTCATCGAAGGCCTCTTTTTCGACCAAGCGCAGGCCAGAGCCTTCTACATCGAATCCTGGTGGCCACGATGTCTCGGCATTGTATGATGCTCCGCGAAAGTCAGCGCCCCGAAGGTCAGCCGTCGAAAAGTCTACACGCTGCAGCGCCGCGTCCCGGAGATAAGCACCTGTCAAGGTAGCGTTCTGGAACTGAGCGCCGCTGAGTATCGCCTTTCTGAGATCAGCGCCAGCCATATCCGCTCCCGAGAAGTTCGTATTCCTCAGGTCGCTCCAGAACAGGCTGGCGTTTCTCAGATTCGCACCGTGAAAGTCCACCCCATTTAGAACAGTCTCCGGGAACTTCGCTCCTTCACAGTTCGCATCGGCAAAGACATAGCCAGTTAGATCGAAGTGACGTATCTCCAGGCCAGCACAGCCTGGCGGGCATCCGTCAGGCAGCTCCAGAGCCGTCTTATATGGCCCGAATGGCGGAACTAGTTCCTGAAGGAAGAGAAAGACGCCGGAGGTCAGAAGTAGAACTGGCGCAACCAAGCACGAACAACCAAGCTTGCCAACCGAGCGGCCCAGAGGTAGCACCGGTGGCGATTGCGGCATCGGTAGTGGGGCCTCGTCTTGCACCGGATCTGTCACTCTTATCGTGCTGTTCGAGAACTCTCCAAAATCTCTCGCTCTTTGAGGGCTCCAGCCATGAACGAGGGTCACCAGCGGCTTCAGTACTTTCCTGATTATCGCCTGGGCCAGTCCCAGAAGAAGGCCCAGGGCCATTCCCGCCAAGAGCCACGATACTGGATACCGCTCCATCACTTCTTGGAAATAGATAGAGAAGGGCATTCTCGCGGTTGACATCAAGACGGAAAGAAAGATTCCCGTAACAAAACCCTCGAAAGCCAGCGCGCCAGCTTTCCAGCCTCGCAGCTGGGCCTTCCCCTGGATCAGCAACGCCAAGAGAAATCGAACTGCAACCGTGAGCAAAATAAATGCTGTCGGCAACAATCCACTTTGGAGCACTGCCTTCTCACTACCGCCGAGGGCAACGCTCAGCCGAATAGCGCCCATCAGAGATCCAGAGAGTATCCCACTTAGGACCGAAGCAAAGAATCGATCTAGCCTTCCACGAATGCCTGGTGTCAAAACCCCGGGCTCCGGAGCCAACTGAGCAGGACTACCTGACTCAAGCTTTGGCGACGCTCCGCGACCTGGTTGAGCATCGGTGGCATTGGGGTCGATCCGAGAAACTTCTAATACCCTATACACAAGCAAGAGGAAGGCTACGAAGGCCAGAACTCCGACCGCAGCAAAGCAACCTTCTACAAACTTTGAGAACAACGCCGCACCAACGGACGCAGTAGCCACGAATCGGACTAACAAGACGATTCGCCCTGAGAATCGCGTCTTCCGGTCCAGCACGATCACCAGATCTATCAGGAAAAGCCCAGCGATACCGAACAGCCCAGCCAGGCCAAGTGTCAGAAGCTCCTTTTGAAGTCGGCCATAGTCAGGCCTCAGCCACTCGACAAGCTTAGAGCACGCGACCCAGCCAACCATTGTCGCAGTAAGGCTGTCCGCTATACGAACTCGCCAGTCGCGAACTCTCGGCAAAGCCACTCTGGTCTGGGACATACAGTTTCCTCGCCTCAGGAGCAAAGGTTCTCCGACTTGAATACCCCTCTCACCGGACTGTGATCGATCAGGCCGACGGGCTGTCAGCAGGCACAGGCCCCCATCGGAAGCACCGACCTAGTGCAGTGTCTCCAATTTGGCCTTACCACGACCAGCTTCTCGGCACCATCCCAGAACATCACTGGGCCTCCCTCAGGCGCCCAACGACCAAGCTCAGCGCCCCGGGGCCCGGGACGCAACCACGGCCAAACGCTATGCCATGCCGGGTTCGCTGCAGCGGACAGCTAGACAGCCTGTTGACCATCGTCCTCTTCAGGCTCAACGTCCTCCGGCTGCCCAGGAAGAAAGCGCCCCTCCTCTTTGCGACGAATGCACGACCCCAGTGTGAACAATCCGTAGAGGATGAGTGGCGCACCAAGCCCAAAGCTCCCCAACCCAAGAATGAAAGACGGCCCGCTATACCCCTCCTGGCGCTCAATAAATACATTGTAAATCACCCACCAGAAAATCGCACCTCCCATCGCGAGACTAGCAAGGCCAAACAATGCAAGCGGCACACGGAACACTGATCAAAAGCGCGAGCGAACAATGACGCCCCATCGTTGGTGCGGTAAAACTCGATCAACAACATGAACCCAGCAGGAACAAGCAGGAAGATATAGACTATGACAAGTACAGAACGCACCCCCTCATTAGCAATGCTCACTCCGATGATTGGAATACCAAGATAGACCAGAAGATAGATAGAAACTCGAATCAGTGTTCTTGCCTTCATGGTGCAACAGGCCTCCCGGCGAATCTACGCCCGAGCGGCGGCACATCCGGCTGCTCGAGCAGCTTGGCTGTGCGGATGTTTCATCGATCCAATTCTGTTTCGCCAGGATCCTCGGTTCGAAGCGCATAGGTACATCTAACGTTGCACATAACCCGCCATCCAACCTGGCGCGGACCCGGGATCATCCGCGCGTTAGCGGGCGTCAATCGACCACCCACCTGTAGGTTGTTCCATCGAGCTCGGCACTCCACTCTTGCCCCGACGGCATAGCCCTTGGGCCACCCGCGACGACCCCCTCATCCTGAAACCCACGCGTCGTTCCTGACCTTGACCGGATGACGGTCGTGAAGCAGCGGTGCATGAACGTGGCGTCGCGGATTCTATTTTCTCCGGTCGGGGGCACAATCGCAACGTAACCGTTCGCGGCTAAATCGATTCCTTTCGAGTAGTCCTCGATGAGTCGCACCTCGCCACTGAAGCCATCTGGGACCACGATGGTCAATTGCTGACAGCCAGCCATCCACCACGCCTGAAGCGCGGAGGCGCTCAGCGCCAAGACCAGGCAGCCAAGGGCATAGGATCGTGTCGCCCTGGAGCGAAGAACCCCCGGCCATGCGATGCATGCTAGCCAGATCAGAACCGAAGGAGCAGCGGCTAGAGCAACAACCGTGTGGATGCTAGGCCAGACTACGCCGAGTAGCATGAGAGGAAGCAGACACGACAGCGCCGCCAGAGCAGCAAGACGCATCAGGACCGGACGTCCGCTGCGTACAAGCCATATCGCGCCCAGCGCGAGAACGAGTTGACCGGCAGCTATCGCCCAAAGACGAGTCATTGATTAGTCCCGCTAACGACCAAGCTCTGGGACTGCCGCCGGAATCTCCCGGTCGGCTGCAATAGCCGCGGCCAAACTGCCTGGACCGCTCGACTGCCCAGCGCGGCGACGGTTCGCTACAGCGCTCTGGTTACCCCACTTTGTCATCTCTTGATCTTCCGAAGCATCTCGACAACCTTGAGGCTCTCGGCGGTGTAAGCGCCCATCCGATACTCGCCATACCAGTAAGCGATCATCTCTGCTGTATAGCCGAGCTTGTCCTTCGGGGTCGGGTCAGCTCCGGCTTTCAGCAAGAGCTCGACAATCTCTGGTGCGCCGGCCTGGGCGGCAACCATGAGCGGCGTCTTCCCCTCGTCGTCCACAGTCGTGAGGTCTGCGCCCTCACTCAGCAAAGCCTGAACGCGACCAGCATCCCCACGCCCGATTGCGTCTCGCAGTGCCGAATCCGTCTCGTCTTTAGTGCGTGTCATCGGTGGACGCGTCCAGTGGGCTAACGTTGCGGCGATGAGCGATGGCGTCAGACATTCGCTCCATTGCCAGAGTTAGCCTCTTGGCGCCGTCAGTTCCCGTACTCTATTGGCGCCTCAGAAGACGGCACTCGCGCGGCCAGGTCAAAGGCAAATGAACGCGAATCGGAGGATAATCTGACCATCCTACCGTCTTGGCTGAAGTCAGCCAGCCAGCGTGTTTGCTGATCACCAGGGAGAAGATTCTCGCCAAGTGCAAGACCAGTCTCCAGGTTATAGATCCGCGCAAAGTTTCTATAACGATGTTCGCCGTCGACCGGGTCCCTGCTACCTCTCTTGCTGCAGCCCACTACCAAGAGTTTAACTTTCGGTGACATCGCGAAGCCAGACCATTCATAGGCCAGATCCCGGAGATCAGTTGTCGCTACGATTTCCCTCCTGTGCGTGTCAAATAGACAGGCTCCGTAGTTTGTCAGGTAGAGAAGACGGGCTCCGCCGTCGAGCAACTTATACGCCCTGATATCGTCCACCCAGCCACCTTCGAATCCGAATGACTTCACGACCTCGAACCTCGTGCTCTGTGAGAATAGAAATTTCCCAGTACGGTCTACGATGGAGACGCTGGAAACGTCACCGCCCCGGAGGGTCGCACCAAAGCCCATATGGGCGAACCAGAAACAATTCCCAGCATAGAGACATGCAAATGTGTAACCAATCGAACTAGCACCATTCTTCAAGAAGCCAACGATCCTTCCATCAACGTCGAGGATCGGCTGTCTGGCCTCATATCGCCCATTGTTAACCCCTTCGATCCGAAGGGGTCCTAGCGCGCGCGGATTCTGCGAGAACGACGACTCAATCCAGTCTTCTCTTGCGAGCCGCGGTGCCGGCGAAAATGTAGCTTGGCTCTCTCGAAAGAGTATCTCTGACTGTTTCATTCCCTTACCCTCCCGGCGATGGGTTAATGTTTCCGGGCTCAGCTGCGTGGCACCGACCGAGCGAAGCGAGGGAGGGCCACGTCAGACTGCAGCCCGTTCTTAGCCACCCCCCTTAGAGCGCGCGCAACTCTGTTCTCTAGTCCACCGTGTACTGAAGTTCTCGGCGATGGAGTCGGCGAGACGGTCCGGGTGCAAAAATGCGGTGGGAACGTTGAGGCTAAGCGACAAGCCAGTTCTCGTGAGAAGCTTCGCGTCCATTGTAACAAATGCAGCCGGGGACAGTAGCTGCAGTGCCATCACAAATTCGAAGTCCTCATTGGGCACCAGACTGTTCAAGGCGAGGCTCCTCTCAACCTGGAAGAGCCGGTCGGCATCACGCATGGTGTCGTGGACCGTGAGCATCTTGAAGTTGGCTTCGAGGACGTCCCAGACGCGCTCGCAGAACGCGGTCAAGGCGAACTTCCACTGAGAGAAGTCACGGCGTACTTGAAGCTCGCGCAGCGCAGCCTCCTGTTCACCCTCAACCACGTGTGTCTCAATTCGACTCTGCTCAGCGTGCCAGTCCAATCCGCGCCACTCCTCACAGAGATGAAACCACCAGAACAGGGTTTCCTCCGCGACATCCGGGATCTGCTCAAGGATGTGCCTCCCTCGTTCTTTCCCCCCCGGATAGCCGAAGTCGTGGGAAAGCCACCGAAACGAACGGCCATCCTTCGCGTGCTGGCAAATCTCGTAGAACGACTTGACGTAGAGGGCTGGCACGTAAGGTGGATCGCACGCCCTTACCAGCGCCAGATCTCGGCACGTCTCTCCACGAAGGAGGGGCTCGAGATAGCGTCCTTCGATGGCGTTGGTGTCGAACACCACAAGTCGCGAGTACTGAGCTGTCTCGTCAAGCATGGTCGCTATTGAGCGCGGTGTGGCTAACCACCAAGCTCATCGACCGCCGCCGGAAACTCCCGGTCGGCTGTAACAGCCGCGGCCAAACTACCTGAACCGCTCGACTGCCCAGCAGTGCGACAGTTCGCTGCAGCGCTCTGGTTAGCCCACTTCGTCATCTCCTCATCCTCCGAAGCATCTCGACGATCTTGAGGCTCTCGGCGGTGTAAGCGCCCATCCGATACTCGCCATACCAGTAAGCGATCATCTCTGCTGTATAGCCGAGCTTGTCCTTCGGGGTCGGGTCAGCTCCGGCTCTGAGCAAGAGCTCGACAATCTCTGGTGCGCCGGCCTGGGCGGCAACCATGAGCGGCGTCTTGCCCTCGTCGTCCACAGTCGTGAGGTCTGCGCCCTCACTCAGCAATGCCTGAACGCGACCAGCATCCCCACGACCGATTGCATCTCGTAGTGCCGAATCCGTCTCGACTTTGGTGCGTGTCATCGGTGGACGCGTCCAGCGGGTTAACGTTCCGGTTCAGCGGCGGGCCGCGCCGCGGACCGTCCGCTGCGACTGGGCCGGGCTCGGCAAGAGCCCTCGTCTGCTGCTGCGTGAGCTGTCGCGCCTGCAAAGCGTCGACATCGTGCTGCCGACGGCAGAGCCCACCTCGCGGGATCTGCGGATTCGCTGCGTGGTCCGCCCGGATCGAGCGCAAGCCGAGCTGCTCGCCCGCCTCGGCCTGCGCTTGCCCGAGAGGCTCCGCATTCCGGTGCCCCGGGCCAAAATGTAGTGCCGACCCGGGGTGCTAACTCATTGAAAGCAAACAACCGCAACTCGCGAACTGCGGAAGTTGGGCTAGTTCGCGACCCCTCCTTCCGGATGGATCGCAGTTTCCGGTGCGGAATGCTTTTAACGTCGAATGGGAATAACTCCCAGCAGACCCAATGCAGGGGAGGATACAAGGTCAGCCGAGAATCCGCAGTCGAGGTGTTGGGACAACTATTCTGCAGCTTGCACCTTCCCGCGCTGGTCACGGCTCTTGGCCGCCTCCAGTTTCTCTTGGAGCTGGCCGCAAACGCCTTTGAGCGTGCGATCTTTCTGCGAAGTTCCGCTGGCACAAAGGGCGTCGTACTGGTCCTGTAGCGATTCGACTTGTGAGCTCTCCCTGACGGCCTCCGAGATCTTCTCTGTTGCACGGATTGCTAGGTAGACCTCAACACCGATTGTCACGACCGCGCCGAGCAATATGCCAGTACATCCGACGGCGAACTGCGGGCAGCCCCAGCGTTTCATCGTCCCCTCCGGCGGTTCAGATCTTGTTGCATCTCCTGAAGAAACTTGGTGTCACACCTTTGCTTCTCTTCAGCGCTGCGTGGCGGATTGCACTGCAGCTGTGCTGCTTCTTCCTCCCAAGCCTTTCTGTCGATATAGTCCTGAGTCGCTTCGAGCCCAGAGCGAACAGCAACTATCTGAACTATGACGGTCAAGAAGATTCCAAGGAAGAAACCGGCGACACCGATCACCACCGTGCCAAGTGCACCCACCCGTTCTTTCGGTATGGTACCTACACTCTGAGCACAAGCTGTTCTCATCTGTTGGCGGTCGGCCAGCGCTTCCTTGAGCGCCAGCTGTTGCTCCGCAGTCAATTGTTGCCAGTAGTCTTCTCGACCCTGCTCATCGAGTGAGGAATAGTGGCGTGCTGCCTTCGACCATGTATCCATGGGTATTGGGCCTTTCAAGATCTTGATTCGCTGTCCTGTATGCGCCCCCTCCCTCTCCCGCCTGCCAAGGTCTTTGCATAGCATAAATCGTTTCGGGTCGTTCTGGCGATGTTGGCGCTAAGCCTCTCCGGTTGGGGCGCCGAACCTCCGCTTCACCGACGCGCGTAGCGCGAGCGGTGTAGAAGATTGTTCTGCGGCCGTTCACAGAATTCGCTCGCCAATGACTTCCTGAATGCCCGATGCAGTAGAGACTGCCTTCGCGATTGAAGTCTTTGGCGACCATTCCATGAACCCGCCCTCGAAGTAAGAGATTGGACTGTCCTCGCCATCTTCCCTGAGCTCCTCGTAGCTCGTGGGGAGCCCCAAGGCAGAAGCCGATCCCCCGAGTACATGCTCGTAGTACCACCCAATACCCTTCCGCACGAAGAAAGCCTGCCCGCGTAGTGGTCCGGATGCATGGCAGTAGATGACTCCTTTACCATCGGCCAGTCTCATCTTGAACGAGACCGTGCCACAAGGGGAGAGAGCCGCTGGGGAGATCGGACCGAAAGCAACCCCTCGCATGCGCGCGGCCTGCTCAATCAGAGTCGCCGCCTCGTAGAGTGGCAAGTTGAAAGTTTGTTCGCTCGAGACGCCAAGCCGTTGGCAGAGCTTCGCGAGTCCCTCCTGGTAGACTTCCGCTGACCTGAAGTCCGCGTAGATCTTGCTTGATAGAAAAAGGGGAACAGTACAGTCTTGCAAGAAGAGGGGAAGAACTTTGAGTCTATCTTTCTTGATCTCGTCTGCTAGCGCTACTTCTAGTTCTCGCCGGACCCAGCTTGATGCCATAGAGTTCGGAGAGAGCACAACACCCAGATACTCTGAGGCAGCGATTCCGCTTTCGATGGCTGTGACCGAGGAGTCGCCCACCATGCCCTCAAACTCGTCGACCCAAACCTTCACACCGAGGCGCTGCAGGTCAACCGTGAGGCGTCGCACGAACGCGATGTCTCCGTGGTTGTAGCTGATGAAGATGCTTGGCGACTTCATACCGTCATGCCGCAGAACGGGTGGCCGGTGAGCGACGCGCTTGGCGCGTTCGCTCGACTGGCTGTGTTCGCCGGGATCGCCGACACCACGGTTACCGCTTGCTCGCTGTGGCTCGCACCAACGCATCAATTACCTCAATCGCCGACAGTCGGCTGCCATCTTCCCGTCTCGTGTTCCTTACCTGGAACAGCTTCTCCAGTTTGGTACCCATCTTCCCAACGTCGATGAGCACGTATAGAGCGCGTGCTGTCTCCTCGGCTGCCTTGTAACTCTCAAGCTGTCGCTCATAGCCTGCGACGACCTTGGGATTCGAGGAGAGCTTGATCTCGACCAGAACCCGGCATTCAAACCCTTGTGAGAACTTGAAGTCGATACGCCCATTGCCAGTATCCAGCTCCGGGGAGACATCCAAGTCATTGGCTTTGCAGTAGCTATACGACACCGCAAAGAAGAGGCGCTGCGCAGTACTCTCGTGGCGTGGAGAGCCGTCGCCACGGTAGAGTTCTCGATTGAGTCCGCGCTCCTCTATCAGGTGGCGAAACTGCGCGACTATCTCAGTAACCACTTGCTCGGCTGCTTCTGGACTGAGGCGCTGCGGCTTCGACAGATTTAATGGGTATCGCTTGGAGATATTGATCGCCTGGGACCAAGCCAGATAACCGTCGGGATCACTATCTAAGTCGTAGGCATCTGTCGGTACTGCATGGATGGCGGCAAGAAGTACCTCAAATGCCTCCCTTGAGGCTAGCGCCTCGTTGCGAAGCTCGGTCTTGTCGCGATTGGTCTTTGCTGCCCATATGTGCGCAATATGACGATTCACCCGATCTCGAATCTGGTCCGACTCGAGCGCAGCATCCGCTATGTCATCCCAGTCGGCCGCGATGGGCAGCGCTCGAAGCACATCTCTTGCGACGAGAATGACGGGTGTCCTTCGCTCCTGCAGCGGATTTCGAACGAACTTTCCTTCTTTTCCCCGAATGTAAAAGTGCTCACCCTTGAGTCCGAGGTCTCGCAAAACTCTTTCGTTGAAGTCGACCAATGCAGGCCAAACGACGTTGGTTGCCATATCGCTGAGGCGATCTGCTCCAATCCCTCCTTCAAAAAGGGCCATGGCCGCAAACAGATCTGGATCAGTGACCCCCAAGTCTACGATCTGCTTGCCGACAGAAACCACAAGATTAGTTAGGCTGGTGCCGAATCCGCTTCCGGAAATCGAGGATGCGCCATACCCCAGACAGGTCCCTGAGATCTCATGAAATGTAAGCTGACGCCGAGCGCTGCGCCACGCCACATCTTCCTCTCTTCGCGAGCTAGCCAGAAGCTTAATAACTCGCTCAAAGTGTTCTCGATAGGCTTTGGCTGCGGTTTCCGAGAACTCCGCTTGATTGCTCGCCTCAAACAGCAAAGGATCGATGAATAGCTTTGAGTCGACGGCCAACGTAGGATCCAAACAGCCAGCAGCCTTCAAGGCTTCCGGAGAAACCTCAAAAACATCAGAGAAGCGTTCAGGAGTGCTGACTCTAGCCATATCTGGTCTTTTCTATGGAGTTTTCCGTGGAGCCTTCAGCCCGTGTCGTCTAACATTAAGCGCTCAATCTGACGTCACCGCGCGCCTGCCCCTCTACTCATCCGACCTCCCGATGTCAAATAGAGCGCGGTTGGACGAAACCGCGGCCCGAGCGGCTGGGCCGACTCTGGGGATTCAATGGGTCTTTGCGACAGGCGGAGAGCGGGAAGCGCGGACGCAGGAGCCTGCTAGGGGCTTGCGACTCTCTTCTCGGGTGCTGTTCCACGGCCACCTCCGGATCGGCGAGTCGAGACTTTGACGATTGCTAGAGTGAAAGTATACCGCAAGTTGCGACTACAAGCGCACTCCTCCTTGCGTCCGTGAGTACGGACCTCTTGCGGCAAGAAAGTGGATGATTTCAAGCAGCACCGCACGGCGGGGCTCTCTCACGTGGCAGAGTTGGGGGAGCCTTTGGGCTACTGAGTCTCCCCATGATCCGTAGGTTTCCCTCTCCACGAAGCGGGCAAGCCCACGACGGTGGTCAGGCCTCCTCCACGAGCCCATCCTCCGGCGGCGGAGCTCCCAAGGTCTCGCGACAGAGTCGCAGGGCCTCGGCCCGGTGCCGATTGGCCAGCAGGCGGTAGTAGCGGATGCGGACGAGACCGGAGGGTAGGACGTGCTGGAGGAAGCGGCGGATCAGCTCTTCGGCCCGGAGCTCGCCGGCAGCTTGATCGGCCTCGAGGCCCGCCCGCACCCTCGGACAGGGCGACAGGATCCGTAAAGGTACGTGTCGCCTCAGACCGAGAGACTAGGTGTCGCTTGTCACTTGTCGATACGGTTTGGAGGCCGCCCGAGCTGGACGACGGTATCGGGCTTGACGAATGTTTCGGCGTCAGCGCCGAGGTTGCCGAAACCGAAGGACTCGAGAACGGAGACGATGCGAGCCGCGTTCTCGGGATCGCGCCGTACGAAGATGTCGATATCGCCCGTATAGCGCGGATAGCCGTGGAAAGCCACGGCGTAACCTCCCACGATCACGTACTCAACGTTCGCCGAGTTGAGCGACTCGACAAACTCTCTCAAATCGTCGGCCAGTTTCACCTAGTGACTCCCGCTGGCGCCAGACCAGCTCGAGGACCAGATCGAGGCGCTCTTGCGGCGTCAGGGAAGCGTAATATGTCCTGTCGGCCGCCTGCGCTGCGCCGTGGGAGCTGAAGATCGCCACCTGTTGTTCCATAACGAAAATCTACCATGTCAACCACCCTTCGGTTCGCTCCAGAGGTCGTACTCGGTGTGATAGGAGGGCTTCGGGTCCTGGGAAGCAGTCGTGGCCAGGCCGGTCCACTCGCGGAAGTCGGCGGTGACCAAGGTCGCCAATTCGCGTTCGAGGGCCTCTCGGACTGCGATGCGCACCGCCTCCGACCTCGAACGAATCCCTCGCAGGTCGCGGAACCGAGCCAGGTCCGCCTCGAACTCGGAGGTGGCGTGCAGGGTCAGCTCCCCTCCTGCACCCCATAGATCGGCAGCTCTTCACTCACCACCCGCTCGAAGATCAGCGAGGTCTCGAGATGCGCGACCTCCTCGCGGGTGGTGAAGGCGGTGAGGACCAGGTTTCTCAGGTGATCGGAGTCGCGGACGGCTACGTGGACTAGGAAGTCGTTGGTGCCGGCGGTGTGGTAGAGGCTGATGACTTCGGCGAGGCCCAGGACGTGCTGGCGGAAGGTGTCTACGAGGCCCTTCGAGTGACGGGAGAGGCGGACGGCGACCATGGCTTGGAGACCGATGCCGACGGCCTTGGGGTCGAGCTCGGCGTGGAAGCCGCGGAGGACGCGGTCGTCGTAGAGGCGGCGGACGCGTTGGAGGCAGGTCGAGGGGGCGATCCCGACCCGGCGGGCGAGCTCGTTGTTGGGCAGGCGCGCATTCTTTTGCAGCGCCCGGAGAATCTCGCAGTCGGTTCGGTCGAGTCCCCTCATCGGCGGCATCCTCCGTAGGAAATTCGCTTGTTGGTCGCTGAACGCTACGGGATTCTAAGATGAGATTGCCATGAAAAATCATCTTCGTTCCTCTGAACCGTCCCTCGACACTCAGGCCGTGCACGCCGGGCGCGAAGACTTCGCGCAAGTGGGGTGCCACGCACCGCCCATCGACCTGTCGTCCACCTACCCCCTGGCGGACCTCGAGGTCGCGACGGAGAGCCTCGAGGCCTTGGCCATGGGCGCTCCGACCGCCGCCAACGCGATCTACTCGCGTCTCTTCAACCCCACCGTGGCCCGGTTCGAGGAAGCTCTCGCCAAGCTCGAGAAGGCCCCTGAGGCCGTTGCCTTCTCTTCGGGCATGGCCGCGGTCACCGCGTGTCTCCTGGCCGCCAAGCAGAAGGGCGGCTCGCACGTGGTCGCCGTGCGGCCGGTGTATGGCACCACCGACCACCTGCTGAGCAGCGGTCTGCTCGGTCTCGACGTCACCTGGACTACCGCCGACGCCATCGCCGAGGCCCTCCGGCCCGAGACTGCCCTCGTGGTGGTCGAGACCCCCGGCAACCCGACGCTGTCGCTGGTCGACATCGAGCAGGTCGTGGCGCAGGCGGGATCGGTGCCCGTGATGGTGGATTCGACCTTTGGCACGCCGGTGCTCCAGAACCCTTTCGAGCTCGGCGCCAAGATGGTGCTGCACAGCGCGACGAAGTTCCTCGGCGGTCACGGCGACGTGCTCGCCGGCGTGGTGGCGACGGACGAGGAGTGGGGCGCCGCCCTGCGCCACGTGCGCGTCCTCACCGGTGCGGTGCTCCACCCCCTCGCCGCCTATCTGCTCCACCGCGGGCTGCCGACGCTGCCAGTGCGTGTCCGCGCCATGCAGGCCGGGGCCCAGGTCATCGCGCGCCGGCTGACGGAGCATCCGGCGGTCGAACGTGTCCTGTACCCGGGGCTCCCCGGCGGCGATCCCCAGCACCTGGTCGGGCGCCAGATGCGCGGTCCCGGCACCATGCTCTCCTTCGAGGTGCGCGGCGGTCATAACGTCGCGGCCCAGGTGCTCCGCGAGCTCCAGCTGATTACCCCGGCGGTCAGCCTGGGATCGACCGACAGCTTGATCCAGCACCCGGCGGGGCTCACCCACCGCGTCGTCTCTCCCGAGGCGCGCGCCGCCGGCGGCATCACCGAGGGCATGCTCCGGCTGTCCGTCGGTCTCGAGGATCCCGAGGACCTGCTCAGGGACCTCGAGAGTGCCCTCGACCGCGCCACCCTGCTGCTCGACGACAGCGAGCCCCTCGCTGCCTTCGGCTGAGCCACCAGCCCCGGCGATACTCTCGCCGGGGGAAAGCTGGTAGCCTTTCCCGCACCCGCTCGGCACCGCCGGGCGGGTGTTTCGTATCCGGGCCCATCATGATCCCCAGCCGCATCCACAGCCGGTCCGACGAGCGCCAGAGCTCGGGGGTCACCGGCGCCGAGACCGCCGACATCCGGGCGGCCATGGCGCTGGTCGAGAAGCTCGGCCGCGCGCTCCACGCCTACGGCTGCCCGGCGCACCGTCTCGAGGACGCCCTCGCCCAGGTGAGCCAGCGACTGGGGCTCGAAGGTCAGTTCTTCTCGACCCCGACGGCGCTCTTCGCCTCGTTCACGGTCGCCGGCGAGCGCAGCACCTCGCTCTCCCGGGTCGATCC
>JAGQSE010000245.1 GCA_020439725.1 Acidobacteriota bacterium | reverse complement strand
CCGCGCATCGAGCTTCCGGGTCTGGTGCTGAGCTCGGTGGACGTCCCCGCCGGGACGTCGCCCTTCGACCTGATCGTCTCGTTGGCGGAGCAGCGGGGCGCGCTGGTGGGAAGCCTCAAATACCGCCGGGACCTCTTCGACGCCGCCACCGTGGAGCGCTGGGGCCGCGCCTTCGGCGTCCTGCTCGCGGCGCTGGCCGAGGACGTCTCCCCCTCCCTCGGGGCCTTGCCCCTGCTCGGCGAGGCGGAGCTCCACCAGCTGGTCCACGCCTCGAACCGGACCGCGCGCGCGATACCGGCCGTCGACGAGCGCGTCAGCCGACGGTTCGCCGAGACGAGCCGCGCGCGCGCCGACGAGACGGCGCTCATCGCCGGCGACGAGTCGCTGAGCTATCGCGAGCTGGCGCGGCGGGTCGGGCGGTTGTCGCACCGGCTCCGGGTCGCGGGCATCGGGCCCGAGACCTGCGTCGGGGTGTGTCTCGAACGCTCGGCGGACCTGGTGGTGGCGCTCCTCGCGGTCCTCGACACCGGCGCCGCCTACCTGCCCCTGGATCCCGACTACCCGCGCGAGCGGCTCGCGTTCATGCTCGAGGACTCCGGGGCCCGTGCGCTGGTGGCGCGCGGTGACCACGCGGACCTCGGAGCGGCCCTGCCGCAGGTCTTCGATCCCGACGACGAGACGGCGGACGCCGGCATCGGTCCGGACGCCCGACCGAGCGCCGTCGCGGGCCCTGCCGAGGCCCTGGCCTATCTGATCTACACCTCGGGCTCCACGGGCCGACCCAAGGGCGTGATGGTGCCCCACGGAACCCTGTCCGCCTTCCTGGCGGCGATGGACGAGCGCCTGGGGGACGAGCCGATCGTCTGGCTGGCGGTGACCAGCGTCTCCTTCGACATCTCGGTGCTCGAGATCCTGTGGACGCTGTCGCGGGGCCACACCGTGGTCCTGGGCGGCGTCGCGGCACGACCCGCCGCAGGCGCCGCGGCGGCCCTTCCCGCCGTCGCACCGCAGAGCCGCGACCTCAGCCTGGCCTACTTCGCCAGCCAGGCGGGGAACGAGACCGACCCCTACCGCCTGCTCCTCGAGGGCGCGCGGTTCGCCGACCAGCGGGATTTCCGCGCGGTCTGGACTCCGGAGCGCCATTTCCACGCCTTTGGCGGCCCCTTCCCGAATCCGGCGTTGACCAGCGCGCTGATCGCCGGGGTGACCGAGCGCATCGAGATCCGGGCGGGCAGCGTCGTGCTGCCACTGACCTCCCCCACCCGGGTGGCGGAGGATTGGGCGCTGCTCGACATCGTCTCCCGCGGCCGGGTCGGCATCGCCTTCGCCTCCGGCTGGCACGCCAACGACTTCGTCCTGGCCCCCGACCGCTACCCCCGGCGCAAGCAGCTGGTCCGCGAAGGGATCGAGCAGGTCCGGGCCCTGTGGCGCGGCGAGCGCATCGCGCTCACCAACGGCCTGGGCGAGACCGTCCGGGTGGCGACCCTGCCGCGGCCCGTCCAGGCGGAGCTGCCGGTCTGGCTGACGAGCTCGGGCAACCCCGAGACCTTCGCGCTGGCCGGCGAGCTGGGCACCGGCGTCCTGACGCACCTCCTGGGCCAGGACACCTCCGGCCTCCGTGACAAGGTCGCGCTCTATCGCGAAGCCCTCGCGCGGCATCACCCAGGGCAACCGGGCCACGTGACGGTGATGGTCCACACCTTCGTCGCCGACGACCTGACCCCCGCCCGGGACGCGTTGCGACGCTACCTGCGCAGCTCCGCGGACCTGATCGCCTCGCTGGTCGAGCCCGCCGCCGCCCTGGGCGCCGAGGAGGCGGCGGAGCTGGACCGCTCCCTCGAGGTCCAGGTGGGGCGGTATCTCGGTGGCGGGTCGTTGATCGGAGATCTCGAGCAGGGACGCCAGGTGCTCGAGGGTCTGAGCGCCGCCGGGGCCGACGAGGTCGCCTGTCTGATCGACTTCGGCGTCGACACCGACGGCGCCCTCGCCGCCCTGGAACCCCTCGACGCCCTGAGGCGGATCTGGCAGGGGGAGGCGCCGGCACGGGTGCCCGGAGCCGCCGTCCGGGAGCACCGCGCCGCCACCCTGACGACGAGCATCGCCGAGGCGATCCGGCGCCATGGGGTCAGCCATCTCCAGTGCACTCCCTCGCTGGCTCGCATGCTGACCCTGGACGCCGATGCCCGACCCGCCCTGGGCCAGCTCCGGGCGCTGCTGGTGGGCGGCGAAGCGCTGGCGACGGACCTGGCCCGGGACCTCCTGTCGTCGCTTTCGGGACGGCTGCTCAACATGTACGGCCCCACCGAGACCACCGTCTGGTCCTCCTGCCACGAGGTGACGACGACCGAGCCGTCGGTGCCCATCGGCCGGCCGGTGGCGAACACCACCGTGCACCTCCTCGATCGCTCCCTACGCCCCGTCCTCGTCGGCTCGCCGGGCGAGTTGATGATCGGTGGCGCCGGCGTGGTCCGCGGCTATCATCGACGCCCCGCCCTGACCGCCGAGCGCTTCCTCCCGGATCCCTTCGCCGAACGGCCCGGAGCGCGGCTGTATCGCACCGGTGACCTGGGCCATCGGCGCGCAGACGGCGTGCTGCTCTTCGACGGTCGCGCCGACCAGCAGGTCAAGATCCGCGGCCATCGCATCGAACCGGGCGAGATCGAGACCCGCCTCACCCGACGGGCGGAGGTCCGCGAGGCGGCTGTGCTCCCGGTCGCGGGCAGCGCCGGCGAAACGCGCCTCGTCGCCTTCGTGGTGCCGGCGCGCCGCCCACCGCTGACCCCCATCGCCGACGGCGAGCGACGGAGCGAGCTGCTCGCGGGCCGGCTCCAGGTGCGACTGCCCAACGGCATGATCGTGACCCACCTGAGCGACTTCCAGGCCAACAACATGTACCGCGAGATCTTCGAGGGCCGGACCTATCTGCGGCACGGCGTGGTCTTGGCGGACGGGGCCTCGGTCTTCGACGTCGGCGCCAACGTCGGGCTGTTCTCGCTCTTCGTCCACAGCGTCAGCCACGGCGCCCGGGTCGTTGCCTTCGAGCCGATGCCCGCCACCCACGCCGCCCTCGCCACCAACGTCGCCCTCTACGGCCTCGACGTGGCGCTCTACGAGCGAGGCGTCTCCGATCAGCCCGGCGAGGCGGAATTCACCTTCTATCCGCACATGCCGGGGATGTCGAGTCGCTTCGCCGATCCCGAGGAGGACAAGCGCGAGACCGCCAGCCTGATCCAGACCTGGCTGCGCGAGCAAGCACCCGACAGCGCCCGCGCCGTCCTCGACCGCCAGCAGCTGTCGGAGTACCTCGACGAGCAGTTCGAGAGCCGCCAGGTGCGCCGCTCGCTGGTCACCCTCTCGGACGTCATCCGGGAACGCGGTGTCGAGCGCATCGACCTGCTCAAGGTCGACGTCGAACGCAGCGAGATGCTCGTCTTCCGGGGTCTCGAAGACCGCCATTGGCCCCGCGTCCGGCAGGTGGTGGCGGAGGTCCACGGCGACGACTTGCGGGACGAGTGCCGGGCCCATCTCGAGGCGCGAGGCTTCGAGGTGGCGATCGACGACCACGTCGTGGTGAAGGACGATCAGCCGTCGCCGGTGCGGGTCTACATGCTCTACGCCCGGCGGCCCGAAGACGGCGGGATCGCATCGGCCGCCGAGCCCTCGACGGAGGACTTGGCTCCCGAGCTCGACGTCGCGACCCTCCGCGAGAGCCTCGAGGACGAGCTGCCGGAAGCGATGGTGCCGGCTCGCTTCGTCGAGCTCGAGGAGCTGCCCCGGACCCCCAACGGCAAGCTCGACCGGCGGGCCCTGGCGCGGCTGGCGGAGACGCCCGCCGGCGACCGGGCCGGCGCCGGGGACGTGCCCTACGCCCCGCCGGACAGCGAGACCGAGCGCGTCATCGCCACCGTCTTCGGGGAGCTGCTGGGGCTGAGCTCGGTGAGCATCGACGACAACTTCTTCGATCTGGGCGGCAACTCGGTGCTCATCGTCGAGGCCAACAGCCGGCTGCGCAGCGCGCTGGGTCGCTCGATCTCGGTGATCAAGATGTTCCGCCACCCCACGGTTCGCTCGCTGGCCCGGCACCTCGCCGACGAGGCGCGGGACGCACCGGCGGTGGACGAGAGCCGCGCCCGCGCCCACGCCCGACTCGCCTCGCTGCGCCGGCGTAGCGGCCGGGGCACCGAACCGACAGCCAAGGACCTCGCGGAGTGAGCATGAGCGGTAACGGCGACGACTTCCATCACATCGCCATCGTCGGGCGCTTCGGGCGCTTCCCCGGCGCCCCGGACCTCGACGCCTTCTGGCAGAACCTGCGGGACGGCATCGAGTCCGTCTCGTTCTTCAGCGACGAGGAGCTGCTGGCCGCGGGTACCTCGCCCGAAACGCTGGCGTCGCCCCACTTCGTCCGTGCCAAGTCCGTCATGGCGGACGCGGACCGCTTCGACGCCGCGCTGTTCGGCTACAGCCCCACCGAGGCGGCGATGATGGACCCGCAGCACCGGGTCTTTCTCGAGGCGGCGTGGGCGGCGCTCGAGGACGCGGGCTACGACCCGGCGCGCGCCGACGGGCGCATCGGTCTCTTCGCCGGAGTGGCCGCCAACACCTACCTGGCCAACCTCTTTTCGGCGCCAGAGACGATGGCGGACTTGAGCAGTCTCCAGGTCATCGTCGGCAACGACAAGGATTTCCTCGCCACCAAGGTGTCCTACAAGCTCGACCTCCGGGGACCCAGCGTCGTCGTGCAGACCGCGTGCTCGACCTCCTTGGTGGCGCTCCACCTGGCCTGCCAGAGCCTGATCAACCAGGAAACCGGCATGGCCCTCGCCGGCGGCGCGTCGGTCAAGGTGCCGTTGATCGGCGGCTATCCCTATCTCGAGGGCGGCCACCGCTCTCCCGACGGGCATTGCCGGGCGTTCGACGCCCAGGCCAACGGCACCGCCTTCGGCGATGGCGTCGGGGTGGTGGTGCTCAAGCGTCTCGCCGACGCCGTCGCCGACGGCGACACGATCCACGCGGTGATCCGCGGCACCGCCATCAACAACGACGGCGCCCTCAAGGCCGGCTATACCGCGCCCAGCGAAACCGGTCAGGCGGAGGTGCTGGCGGAAGCCCTCGCGGTGGCCGGCGTCGAGCCGGACCAGGTGGGGATGATCGAAGCCCACGGCACCGGAACTACGCTGGGAGATCCCATCGAGGTCGCCGCGCTCAAACGCGCCTATGCCACCTCGACGCGGGAGCCCCGTTGCGCGTTGGGCTCGGTCAAGACCAACGTCGGCCACCTCGATGCCGCCGCCGGCGTGGCGGGTCTGCTCAAGACGGTCTTCGCCCTCGAGCACGGTGAGATCCCGCCCAGCCTTCACTTCGAACGGCCCAACCCGCGCCTCGAGCTCGAGGACAGCCACTTCTTCGTCCCCACCGAGCTCACCCGCTGGCCCGTCGAAGGTCGCCGGCGGGCCGGCGTCAGCTCGTTCGGCGTCGGCGGCACCAACGCCCACGTCGTCCTCGAGGAGCCTCCCGACCCGCTGCCGTCGGGGCCGTCCCGACCGTGGCAGCTGCTGGTGGTCTCGGCGCGCACCGAGGAGGCCCTCGGCGAGCTCTCCGACCGCCTCGCCTCGCGCCTCGAGGCGGAGCCGTCGCTGCCGCTGGCGGACGTCGCCTTCACGCTGCAGATGGGACGGCGCCCGCTACCGCGACGCCGGGCCGTGGTGGCCCGGGACCGTCTGGAGATGGTGCGCCAGCTCCGCGACGGGGCAGGCTTCACCACCACCGCGCCCCGCGACGACCGCGGCGTCGCCTTCCTCTTCCCCGGGCAGGGCAGCCAGCATCTCGGCATGGGGGTCGAGCTCTATCGCACCGAACCCGAGTATCGCCGCCATGTCGATCGCTGTTGCCAGCTCCTCGAGCCGCACCTCGGTCTCGACCTCCGCCGGCTCCTCGACCCCGAGGACGCCCAGCGAGAGACCGCGGCGGCCCGGCTGCTCACCACCGCCGTCGCGCAGCCGGCGCTGTTCGTGGTCAGCTACTCCCTCGCCCGATTGTGGATGTCGTGGGGCGTCGAGCCCCGCGCGATGCTGGGCCACAGCCTGGGGGAGTGGGTGGCGGCGTGCCTCGCCGGTGTGATCTCGCTCGAGGAGGCGCTGCCCCTTGTGGCGTATCGCGGCGCCCTGATGCAGAGCCGCCCCGAGGGCGAGATGCTCGCGGTGCCGCTGGCGGCGGCGGAGCTCGAGCCGCGGTTGGGTCAGGCCCTTTCCCTGGCGGCGGTCAATGGGGCCGAGCGCTCGGTGGTCTCCGGACCCGCCGGGGCGGTGGCCGAGCTGGCCGCCCGGCTGGAAGCGGAGGGGGTGGCCTGTCGCCGGCTGGCGACCTCCCATGCCTTCCACTCGGCCATGATGGAGCCGATCCTCGGCGCCTTCGCCGAACGGCTTCGCGAGGTGACGCTGCGGCCGCCGACGATCCCCTTCGTCTCGAATGTCACCGGCACCTGGATCACACCCCAACAGGCCACGGACCCCGAGTACTGGTGCCGGCAGCTGCGGCGCACCGTCCTCTTCGCCACCGGCCTCGAAACGCTTCGTGACGGCGATCCGTTGCTGCTCGAAGTCGGGCCCGGCCGGACCCTCGCCTCCCTCGCGCGGCGGGCCGGCGCCACCAGCGTCGCGTCGCTGGGGGAGGCCTCCGAGGTCCCCGAGGAGCGTCGTCTACTGGCGGCCCTCGGCGCGCTCTGGGCCCAGGGCGCGACCATCGATTGGCCGGCGTTCTACCATCGCGAGCAACGCCGGCGGGTGCCGCTGCCGACCTATCCCTTCGAGCGTCAACGCTTCTGGATCGAGCGTCGCCCGGGGGCCCTGGCGCCCGCCGCCGAGCCCGGGACGGCTCCGGCGGGGCTCCATCGGCTGCCCCCGGAGCAGTGGGTGTCGGTGCCCACCTGGCACCAGCTGCCTCCGGTGGCCGCCGAGGCGCGGCTCCAGGACCCGGCCGAGGTCGCGGAGAGCTCCCCCTGGTTGTTGCTCCTCGATCACCAGGGTTGGGGTTCCGCCCTCGCCGCCGAGATCCGGGAGCGCGGCGAAGCGTTGCACCTGGCGCGGGAAGCACCGGGTCCCGACGCGGCGAGCCACATGGCGGACGAGGAGGCACTGTCCTTTGGCCCGGACTCGGCGGACGAGCTCCGCCGGGTGCTGTCGGCCGGGCCGTTCTCGCGCATCGTCGACCTCCGTCCCATCGATCCGGCGGAACCGGTGGTGGAGACGCCGTTCCTCCGCCTCCTCGATCTGGCCCTGGCGGCGGCCGAGACCGGCAGCGCGGAGCGGCCGGTGACACTGACGGTGGTCACTCGCGGTCTCGCCGACGTCGCCGGCGAGGGCCGCCTGGAGCCCGCCAAGGCCCTGCTTTCGGGAGTCGTAGCGGTGCTGCCGCAGGAAGAGCCGGCGCTCCGTTGCCGCAGCCTCGACCTCTCCCCGGTCGGTCCGCCGACCCCCGGCGAGGTCCGCGCCCTCGCGGACGAGCTCAGGGCGCCGGGCCCACGCCGCGTGGCGCTGCGCGGGCGGCGCCGCTTCGCCCTCGAGCGCAGCGCCTGGCAACCTCCCGGCGGGACGGCGGCCTGGCTGCGCGACGGCGGCACCTATCTCATCACCGGCGGCCTCGGGGGTCTCGGCTGGACCCTCGCCCGGCACCTGGCCGAGAGCCGCCAGTGCCGGCTGATGCTCGTCGGGCGCTCGCCCTTCCCGCCGCGCGACCGCTGGGGCGACCTCGAGGGCTCGGACGACCTCGATCCGCGCATCCTCGACCGCATCGCCGAGATCCGCGACCTCGAGACGGGGGGTGCGGTGATCCGCGTGCGCAGCGCCGACGTCACCGACGGTGAGGCGATGGCGTCGATCTTCGAGGAGGTCGAACGGGAGCTGGGTCCGCTCGACGGCGTCTTCCATGCTGCCGGCGTCGCGGGGGGCGGCGTCGCCCGGCTCCGCACCCGCGAGCAGATCGCCGCCGTCCTGGCGCCCAAGGTGGCGGGCTCCCGGGTCCTCGACGCCTTGCTCGCGGAGCGACCGCAGGCGTTCGCGGTGTTCTTCTCCTCGGTCAACGCGGTCCTCGGGGGCGTCGGCCAGGTGGACTACGCCGCCGCCAACGCCTTCCTCGACACCTTGGCCGAGACCCGCCGCGGCGAAGGACGAGCCTTCCTCGCCATCGACTGGGACGCCTGGCTCGAGGTCGGGATGGCGGCCGGCGGGGCCGCCCTGGATCCGCGCCGGCACCCCTTCCTGCAACGGGTGGAGGACGACGGCCGGACCCTCGTGGCCCACGCGGAGCTCCGCCTCGGCCAGACCTGGGTGGCCGACGAGCACCGCATCCTGGGGCGGGCTATCGTTCCCGGTACCGGGCAGCTGGACGTCGCTCGGGCGTTGTTCGAGCTGCGCGAAGGCTCGTCGGCCGTCGAGATCCGCGACGTCTTCTTCATGACCCCGCTGGTGCTCACGACCGCTCCACGACGGATCGAGTGCCGCCTGGAGACCGAGACCGGTGGCGGCTACCGCTTCGAGCTCGGCAGCCGCATGGCCGGCCAGGAGGGCGGTGCGCCGACGATCCACGGCGTCGCCCGGCTCGAAGCGCTGTCGGGCTCGCCACGCCCCTTCGATCTCGCGGCCGCGCGGCGGCGCTGCACGACGGAGCCCGAGGAGGCTCGGCTGCGCACCTGGCGTCTGGGCTATGACGGCTCCCAGGACCAGGAGGAGATCGCTCGCTACGGCCCGCGATGGCGCTGCCTGGCGGCTTTCCACAGCTCGGGAGCCGCCGACGGCGATCACGAGAGCGTCGCCGAGCTGGTCCTCGACCCGTCGATCCGAGCGGACCTGGCGGTCTTCGGCTTCCATCCCGGTTTGATGGACGTGGCGGTAGGAAGCCTGTACCGGGCGCGAGACCGGGGACCCTTCGCTCCCTTCAGCTATCGCCGGCTGCGGCTCTTCGGCCACCTCCCGGAGCGCCTGCTGGTCCACGCCCGACGCCGACCCGACGACGCCGACGATCCGGCCGGGGTCGAGACGCTGAGCTATGACGTCGTCGTCTGCAACGCCGACGGCGAGGTGCTGGTCGAGGTCGACGAGTACACCTACAAGCGTGTGCACGCCGAGCCGATGGCCGCCGAGCGGCCGGTCAACGGCCCGGAGCCGCTTCGCGGTCTCACACCCGGTGAGGGGGTGGAGCTCCTCGAGCGCCTGCTGGGGTGCGATCCACCGGCCCGTGCCATCGTTTCGACCGTCGACCTCGAGGCCCTGGAGAGGGAGATCGTCGCCCGCATGGAGCGCCTGCGGACCTCGACCGAGACCGCTCCCAAGGCCGCTCACCCGCGGCCGGACCTGTCGACCCCGTACCGGGCACCGCAGGGCGCAGCGGAGACCCTGCTGGCGGAGATCTTCGAGCAGGTCCTGGGGATCGACCGGGTGGGGGTGGAGGACTCCTTCTTCGAGCTCGGCGGCGACTCGGTGATCGCCCTCCAGATCATCGCCCGTGCCGGCAAGAGCGGTCTTCGCCTGTCTCCCAACGACCTCTTCCAGCACCCGACGGTCGCCGCCCTGGCCGCGCGGAGCGGAGCGGACGACGCGGCGCCGGCGGTCTCCCATCTGCCCCCCATCGGGCGCTCGGAAGGCGACGTTCACCCGCTGTCGCTCAACCAGGAGCGGTACTGGGCGCGCTACACCCATGGCGGCCCGAGCGCGTCGCTCAACCTGCCGGTGGCGGTGGGGCTCTTGGGAAACCTCGACCTGCCGGTGCTGGCGACGGGCCTCCAGCGCATCCTCGACCGCCATGCGGCGATGCGGACGCGCTTCCGCCGGGAGGGCGACGGCGCCGTCCAGGTGATCGCCGAGCACCTGCCGTTGCGCATGCCGATGATCGATCTCCGGCGCCTCGACGGCGACGCCCTCGCCGTCGAGGCGCGCCGCCTGCGCGATCACGAGGCCGGCCACGTCTTCGACCTGGAGACCGAAGACCTGTTCCGCATCACCCTGGTGCAACGCTCCGCCGACCACCACGAGCTCTTCGTCGTCAAGCATCACCTGATCACCGATGGCTGGTCGGGGGGGCTCTTCGCCCAGGAGCTGGCGTTGCTGTACGCGGCCCTGGTCGAGGGTCGCGAGCCGGACCTGCCCGAGGTGTCGGTGCGGTATGCGGACTACTCGGTCTGGCAACGCCGGCATCTGGAGGCGGGAGGGGTGCTCGCCGACCAGCTCGACTACTGGCGCCGCAAGCTCGATCACGGCAGCTTCCCCATCCTTCGGCTGTCGAGCGACCACCCGGGGAAGCGCCGCGGCGGCTTCCCGTCCTTCGATCACAACCGCGTCCTGGCGGCGGCGCCCTACGAAGCGCTCAAGGCCTTTGCCCGCAAGCAGCAGGTGACCCCGTTCATGGTGCTCCTGGCGGCGTTCAATCTCGTCCTCTCGAGGTACAGCGGCGAGACCGACATCTCGATCACTACGGACGTCGCCAACCGCGATCGGGTGGAGACGGAGAAGCTGATCGGTCTGTTCACCAACGTGCTGGTGCTCCGCAACGACCTGGCCGGCGACCCGAGCGTGGCCACCCTTCTCGAGCGGACCCGCGACTCCACCGTCGAGGCCTTCGACCACCAATCCCTGCCCTTTTCGCGCCTGATGGCCGAGCTCAAGCCGGGTCGGCTGCTCGACTATCACGAGGTCTTCCCCGTGGCCTTCGTGTTCCAGAACTATCCGGGCCGCAGCTTCTCGCTGCCGGGCCTCGAGCTGCGCTCCCTCGAGATCGACTCCGGCTCGGTCTCGCGGGACCTGGTGGTGGTGACCGGGGAGACGGGGGACGGTCTCCGCATCTCGTTCCGCGCCGCCGCCGCCCTGTTCGAGCCCGAGACCATCGAGCGGATGGTGGAGGACTTCCTGACGCTCCTCGAGCGCCTGCCGGAGAACACCCAGCGCCGCGTCTCCGAGCTGCTCGAAGGGTTGTCGCCGGTGCCCCAGCTGCAGACCGGCGGCGAAGGCTACCGATGACCCCCGCGACCGGCGCAGGGTGGACGGGATCACGACTCCCGATCGATGAACAGGTGCCCAAGGGCCTTGATCAGGAGCTCGGCCTCGCCCCAGGTGAGCTGGCGAAAGCTCTCGGGAAAGCGCGGCTCGACCCCGAGCAGGTGGTGTTGGGCGACACCGAACTTGTTGTACGTGGGGTGGCCGACGTCCGCCGCGTGGGCGATGGGGAGCCGGTTTCGATCGCTGGCGTTGAACCGCTCCACCCGACGGCGGATCTCGGCGGCATGGGATGCGCCGAGATCCTGCGCCACGGCCTCTCCGACGGTGAAGGGCTCGGTCGTCTCGCCGAGCCGCGCGACGTGCCGGGCGGCGACGCTCCGGTGACGGTCGAGCCAATCCCTCCAGACCTCGATCAGACCCTCGAGCTGCGGCAGGGCGTCCGGGGCGGTGGCGAAGAGCTGACAGCAGAAGGTCGGGATGACACACACCCGCGACCCGGGGGGCAGATATCCCCAGGCTTCGAGCAGCTCGGTGAGCTCGCGGAAGCCCCGCTGCACGGGCTCATGGTTGATGTAGTACTGACTCGAGGAGCCGCCGGCATGGTAGAAGACCCGCTGGGTCGGGTCGGCCCGAGCCTCGGTCGCCGCATAGGTGAGGAAGTTGAAGTAGTTCTCGAACCACGGATAGCTGATGATGCCCAGCGGCGCCGCGGACCGGACGCGGCGGGAGACCTTCTCCATACCGTCGAAGAACGCCGCCACCAGCTCCTCGGCACCCCCTTCGAACACCGTCCCCGAGGACGCCGCGACGATGGTCGCCGTGCTCCCGGGACCGTACTCGATGCTTCGAATCTTCTTCGCCACCGCGTAGCCCTTCTTGCCGGTGGTCCGGACCCATCGGTTGAACAACAGGTCGAGCTTGCGATGACGGAAGAAGTCGAGGATGAGCGCCGTGAACAGATCGCGCTCGGCGAGCACCTCCTGCGAGCGGATGAGCACCGACCGGCCGTTCATCTGGCGGCTGAGGCGCTCCGCGAGCAGGTAGTGGGAGGTGAAGAGGTCCTGGTCCCGGTAGCGCGCGAAGATGCCGAAGTTGAGGTGCGCAAAGTACTTCTGCTCAGCGCGGCCGAGATGGCGGTTGACGTGCTCGCCGACCTCCTCCGGCCGCAGCTCCCCCCGCTGGTTGGCGCACACCTCGATGCGCCCGTCGTCACCGAGGACCACCCAGGGGATGCAGTTCTCGTCGACCCCATAGAGGGTGTGGTCGTACATCCCCAGGTAGGCGTTCCCGGCCAGGGCGAGCCAGCCCCAGACGTTGGCGGTGTTGTTGCCGACGTGGCAGGTGCGGACCACCGGCCGGACGAGCCCGGACACGGTCGCCAAGGTCTCGGCGATGCCCGTCCCCATGGACGACGCGATCCGCGGCTCTTCGCTCACGGCTCCTGGCTCCACCGCGAGAAGGCCCTCTCGGGGCCACAAACCTGGAGATCCAGCTCGCGCTCGTCTGAGGACATGGGTAGGGGCTCCGCAGGTGGGTGGTCGATCGTCCCCGCCCTGGGCCGCCACGACGGGCCGCCCGGCGGTCCGGGATGGTCATCGTACCAGCGCCACCGGGGGAGTGCGTCATGACCGGCGACCTGCTACGCGTCCTGGGTTTCATCCTGCGAGTTCTCGAGGGTCGGCCTCGAGCTCGCATGAAGGTGGTCGCGGCCCTCGTCGCGGGGCTCACCAGCGGCGCCGTGAGCGCCCTGCTGATCGCCACCATCAACGCGTCGCTGGCCAGCCTGGCGCATGCCTCGAGCGGTTTGCTGCTGCGCTTCATCGGGCTTTGCCTGCTGCTGCCGGTGAGCCGCTTCGTGTCCGAGACGTTGCTGCTCCAGCTCACGGCCGACGCCATCTGCCAGCTGCGGCTGACCCTCAGCCGCCGGGTCCTGGCGAACTCCCTCAAGCGGCTCGAGGTCGTGGGTTCGGCCAGGATCTTCGCCGCGTTGACCAGCGATGTCTCGTCGATCGCCATCGCCACCACCCTCGCCCCGCTGGTGCTCATGCACCTCACCTTGGTCACGGGCTGTCTGGTCTACCTCGGCTGGCTGTCCTGGAAGCTACTCTTGCTGGTGCTCGCGGTGGCGGTTACCGGCATCACCGCCTATCGGCTGGCGTTCCAGCGGGCCTTCCACTACTTCCAGCGCCGCCGCGACACCGAGGATCACCTGGTCGGGTTGCTCCGCGGCCTCACGGACGGGTTCAAGGAGCTCAAGCTCCACATCGGTCGCCGGCGGGCGTTCCTCGACCAGGAGATGACGAGCACGGTCGAAGAGCTGCGCCGGCTCGGGGTTCGCGGCGGCGTGGTCTTCGCGGTGGCCAACAGCGTCGGCAGCACGCTCTTCTACGCGCTCATCGGCGTCATCCTCTTCGCCCTGCCCCAGCTCGCCGGCTCAGATCTCGAGATCCTGACGGGCTACACCCTCGCGATCCTCTACATCATGGTCCCCATCGACGCGACGCTGCAGAACATCCCGGCCCTCACCCGCGCGGGGGTGGCGGTGGAGAAGATCTCGCGCGTCGGCCTGGCTCTCGACGCCGAGCCTGGCGAGGCGTCCGCGGATCATGGGCCGACGACGTGGCGGAAGCTCGAGATCCGCGGCGTGACCTCGGTCTACGACGGACGCGACGGGCACCCGTTCACGTTGGGCCCCGTCGATACGAGCTTCGTGCCCGGAGAGATCCTCTTCCTCGTCGGCGGCAACGGCAGCGGCAAGACGACCTTCGCGAAGGTTCTCGCCGGGCTCTACGTGCCGAGCGAGGGAGAGATCCTGCTCGACGGCGAGCCCGTCACCGAGGAGACCCGGGATCGCTACCGGCAGCTGTTTTCCGCCGTCTTCTCCGACTTCTACCTCTTCCGGAGTCTCTTGGGTCTAGAGAAACAGGACCTCGATCGGCAGGCCCGCACCTACCTCGAGCGCCTCGACCTCGATCACAAGGTGTCGGTTGAGAACGGTGCCCTGAGCACCCTCGACCTCTCCCAGGGACAACGCAAGCGACTGGCGCTGCTCACCTCGTATCTCGAGGACCGGCCGATCTACCTCTTCGACGAGTGGGCTGCCGATCAGGATCCCGTGTTCAAACGGCTGTTCTATCTCGAGCTTCTGCCCGAACTGCGGCGGCGCGGCAAGACGATCTTCGTCATTAGCCATGACGACGCCTACTTCCACCTTGCGGATCGCGTGCTGCGCTTCGAGTCGGGCCAGGTGTCCTACCCGGCGGTCTCCGATCTGGCTCCCTTCGGCCCGAGCCCGGGGACCGTCCGCAGCGCCACCGACGGTTCGAGACGCCAGCCGTAGGCCGGCTCGACCGCCGGCGGACGCGCGACGACGCCCTCGAAGCCCCGCCTACAATTTGCTACGATTGTAGGGAGTGTAGGCCTTCTCTCCCATTCCAGGAGCTCGGGGCCCACCCATCGCGAGACCCCACCGACCCATCAGGAGGTCCCCTATGAAGCGTTCCCTGTCTCTGATCCTTTGTGCCGTCTTCGCCGTCGCCCTCTTCGTCCCGTCGCTCGCCGAGGCGGCCAGCGACAAGCCCCGCATCGCGGTCCTCGCCTTCCAGAACAAGGCCGACAACCAGTGGTGGTACCACGGCGGCGCCGAGGCCGCCCAGGACGTCTTCGTCACCGAGCTGGTCAAGAGTGGCAAGTTCCGCGTCATCGACCGTGAGCAGCTCGACGCCCTGCTGCGTGAGAAGAACCTCTCGCTGAGCGGCGACGTCGATCCGTCGACCGCGGTCAAGGCCGGCAAGCTCTTGGGCGTCCAGTACTTCCTCACCGGTGCGGTGACCGAGTACGGTGCCACCGACTCCGGCGCCCACGGTCGGAGCATCGGTCGCCTTCCCGGCTTCAACGCCGGCAAGCGCTCCTTCACCGCGGCGATGAACGCGCGCATCATCGACACCACCACCGGCGAGATCCTGTGGGCCGACGAGGCGCGGGGCGAGGACTCGAAGGTCAAGGTGTCGGTGGGCGGCTTCGGTGGCGGCGTCGACAACGACCAGCGGATGTTCGACAAGGTGATGCGCCCGGTGATCGAAGAGCTCACCGCGAGCATCAAGAACGCCGACCTCTGAGCCCCCCAGAGCGGCGCGCGGGCGGTGAGAGCCCGTGCCGAGCCAAAGCCCGGCCTGCCTCGACGAGAGGCGGCCGGGCTTTTTTCGTGGGCTCGGATGGCGAGCCTGGGGAGGCTCTCAGGGGGACCAGCGAGGCGTCGGCGGTTCGGGCCGGTCGGCGCTGCGACGGACGCTCGCCGACCAAGTGGGGGCGAGGGTGCCGCGGCCGTCCTCGGCCTCGACCTCGAGGGTGAAGGGTCCGTTGCCGGCCGGCACCGCCAGCGTTCCTCCCTGCCACTCGCTCCAGGCGCCACCGTCCCAGCGATAGCGGACGATGGCCACACCCGCAGCGTCATCAAATGCCTCGAGCCGGAGCATGGCGCCGGGGCCCAGCTCGGCGGTGTTCTCGGTGGCGACGCCGGGCCCGTCGAGGGCGAGCGCGACCACCGGCGGCGCCTGGTCGAGCCGCTCGGAATCGATGCCGAGGGCCCGCGGCACGCTGGGATAGCCGTCGAGGCCGGAGGCGCTCACCGCCGTCACCCGCCAGTAGAGGTCGCCGACGGGAAGCCCGTCCGGAGACCAGGTGGTGTCCTCGACACCGGTTTCGTGGAGGATCAGTGCGGAACAGGCGGGATCCGAGCAGATCTCGACCGTGTAGCTGACCGCCTCCGGCACCGCCTTCCAGACGAAGAGGGGATTGGCGTAGCTGAAACGCCGGCCGATGGCGGGCGCTTCTGTCCGCGGCGCCGGCAGGAGCTTCTCGGGCGGTGCGGGTGGTCCGCCCTCGGGGACCGCGGTTCCCATGCCCCGCGGCACCTCGACCATGGCACCGGCCGCCTCGACCTGGCTGCTGCCGCCGTAGACCATGACCTGCGCGCCTCCGGCTTCCGGTCTTCGCGCGCGGGTCTGCGCCACCCCCGCCGCGCCGGGTTGCGGTCGTGCGGTGGTGCCACCGACCAGGATCTCGATCTCGCTGTCGGTGGTCCGGCTGGGGCGGGCCACCACCTCCGCCTCGCCGCGGCGGATCTCGATCGAGTCGCGCTGGACGCCGCGCAGGGTCGAGTCCACCCGCTCGAGGAAGATCAGCGAGCGCTCGCCGACGAAGAGTCGCCGCTGGGCGTCGAAGGTCAGCTCGCTCGACGAGTTCTCGGCGGTGCGGATGCCGTCGCGCTCGCGCAGCCGATCTCCCACCGTCGCATCTTCTTCCTGGTGGGTAGGAAAGCGCTGGGTCTTGACCACCCGCGAGACGAGGGTGACGTGGGCCTCGCGGGCCGCCGGTGGGCGACTCGTGATGATGCGGATGCGTTGACCGATGCGCAGCAGGTCGGGATCCTGGATTCGCGGGTTCAGACGATGGTTCTCGCGCCACAGATCGACCACACCGAGGGTGCGGAGCGTGATGCCGCGCAGGGTGTCGCCCTCCTGGACGACATACCAACCCACCTGATCGCCGGGCCGTGGGGGCGGCTCGAGACTCGCCGGATCCTG
>JAGQSE010000244.1:16096-18960 GCA_020439725.1 Acidobacteriota bacterium | reverse complement strand
GCTCAGACCTCGGGACCGTCGCTCAAGGAACGCCTCGAGGAGTACTTCGAGATCCTGCCCCTCGAGGACGGTGTGGCGCTCGTGCCCAACGACTCGCTCAACGGTGTCCGGACCATCGAGCTACGAGGCGAGCGCGTGGCGATCAACGGCGCCCCGGTGACCCGAGCGGTGCTTTCCTCCTGGTTGCAGGAGGCCGCACCACCGGTCCTCGACCTGGCGGCGCTGCCCCCGGACCGGCGCGCCGCGTTGTTCGGCTTCGAGGCTCCGGACCAGGGCCCCCCGCCCGCGGAGGGCCGGGTCGAAGAGGTGGAGGAGCGGGTCGGCGGCCCCGACGACGCGAATCCAGGGCCGCCTTCGCCGCCGCCCGTCGAGGCTCCCGACGCGCCGCCGCCGCTGGTCATCGAACACGGACGCGGCCCCGAGATCCCCGAGCCCCCGGAGCCGCCGTCCCGGCACCGCGGCAGCCGCTCCGGCGAGCGCGTCATCTTCGGGCACCCGCTCACCGTCGATCGTGGCGAAGTGGTCGAGAACGCGGTGGTCTTCGGGGGTCCCCTCGAGGTCGACGGCGAGGTCCTCGACGCGGCGGTGGCCTTCGGCGGCGACGTGCACATCCGCGGTCGGGTGCTCGGGGATGTCACCTCGATGGGCGGCTCGATCTATCTCGAGGACGGCAGCGAGGTCCAAGGGGATGTCGTGAGCGTCGGCGGGCAGGTCGAGCGAAGCCCCGGGGCGCGGGTGTTTGGCGAGATCTCCGAAGCCGGTTTCGGCTGGAAGGGAGTCCAGTTCAACCCCGGGCACTGGTTCGATCCCGACAACTGGGCCGGCGGCCCGCGGACCCACTGGCCCGTCTGGGGCTTCTTCGATCTCGGTGGCGACTTCGCCAAGCTCTTCCTCCTCGCCGCCCTCGTCGCTCTCGCCCTCTTCCTGGCCCGCGACTATGTGCAGCGGGTGGCCGCGGTGATCCGCGAGGAGCCGTGGAAGGCCGGTCTCACCGGGCTCGGCGGCTGCTGCTTGTGGTTCCCGGCGTTTCTCATCGTCTCGGTGATCCTGGCGATCACCATCATCGGTCTGCCGGTGGTGGGGCTGCTGCTCCTGGCCACCTTCGTCGCCGCGCTCCTCGGCTACGCTGCGGTCGCCTATCAGGTCGGCTCCGCCGTCTCGCGGCGCTTCGGCTGGGTCCTGGCGCCGGTGGTCGTGGGGCTGGTCGGTCTGCTCTTGATCCGTGGCTGGTCGCTCCTGGGATCGATCTTCCACCTGGGCGGCTGGATCCTCTTCATCCCGGCACTGGCCCTCGGCATCTTTGGCTTCCTGGTCAACTTCAGCGCCTGGGCCGTAGGCTTTGGCGGCGTCCTGCTGACCGCTCTTCAGGGCCGCCGGAACCCGCCGCCGCCGTTGCCCCCCTTGCCGGTGGTACCGCCATCGGATGCCCCTCTACCTCCGCCCGCCGACCTGCCGAGCGAGGAAGAGCTGGAGCGCGTCTTCGAGGACAGCCTCGAGCCGGAGGCGCCGCCGGAGCCCGCCACCGGCGACGGTCCCACCGAGCTGGGCGACGAGCCGTTCGCGGAGGACGCTGCTACGGAGACCCCCGACGAGGACGGTTCCTCACAGGACGACGGGACCCGGCGCAGCTAGCGGTTCATCCCAGCGATCCGGGACGAGGGCGTCGGCGGCTACAATGGCTGCCGACGCCCTCGTTGTTTCATCGAGCCTCGGAGGCTCGCCCGCGCTGGGAGGATTCCGCCCATGAATCGCCTGTGGAGCGTGCTCCTGTGGTCGGTCATCGCCGCCGCCTTCATCGGTCCCGGAACGGTGACCACCTCGGCGGCGGCCGGCCATGCACACGGTCTCGAGCTGTTGTGGGCGCTGGCGTTCTCGACCGTCGCCTGCCTGGTGCTCCAGGAGGCGAGCGCGCGGCTCACCGCGATCTCGGGATACGACCTCGGTCAAGCCCTCCGCCGGCGTTACCACGGCGGTCTGCGCGGTCTTCTGGTCCTGCTCCTGGTGCTCGGCGCCATCGTCGTCGGCTGCGCCGCCTACGAAGCGGGAAACATCCTCGGTGGCGTCGCTGGTGCCCGTCTGGGACTCGACTGGCCCGCCTCGTGGCTCACCCTCGGCTGCGCCGCCCTCGCCGCGGCGCTCCTCTGGCCCGGCCGGCCCGCCGGGGTGGCCAAGGCCATGAGCCTGCTCGTCGCGATCATGGGGGTGGCCTTCCTGGTGACCGCCTTCGCCCTGGGTCCGGACCTGGGGCAGCTCGCCGCCGGCTTCTTCATACCGCGCCTACCGGCAGGCTCAGGCCTCCTGGTCCTCGGTCTGGTCGGCACCACGGTGGTGCCCTACAACCTCTTTCTCGGTTCGGGGCTGGCGCGGGGGCAGGAGCTGCGCTCGATGCGCTTCGGGCTCAGCGTGTCGGTGGTGCTCGGGGGGCTGATCTCGATGGCCGTCGTGGTCGTCGGGACCGCGGTGGTCGGCGAGTTCTCCTTCGAGCAGCTCGCCGCGGTGCTCGCGGAGCGTTTCGGAAGCTCCGGCCGCTGGCTGCTGGCGATCGGTCTCTTCGCCGCGGGGCTGTCGTCGGCGATCACCGCTCCCCTCGCCGCCGCGCTCACCGCCAGGAGCCTCTTCGCGGAGACCGACGACAGCGGCCCTTGGCGGCTCACCGGCTGGCGCTTCCGTGCCGTCTGGGGCGGTGTCCTTCTGGCGGGGGTCGTCTTCGGTCTCTCGGGTCTTCGTCCGATCCCCGTCATCGTCCTCGCCCAGGCCCTCAACGGTCTCCTCCTCCCCCTGGTCGCCGTCTTCCTCCTGCTCGCCGTCAACGATCGCCGGCTGATGCGCTCGGAGGGCCTCAACGGACCCTTCGCCAATCTCCT
>JAGQSE010000244.1:0-15967 GCA_020439725.1 Acidobacteriota bacterium | reverse complement strand
CCCGTCAGCCGGGCCGCGCTCCGCGGGCGATCTTGATCGATCTGCCGGAGGCTCCAGTCGGCTCGATGTTCCAGAATAAAAGGTTTTATTGAATGACTTGACAGCGGTCCGTTTTGATAGAATCTCGGCCGATTGCGCAATTTGTCAGCAAAACTTTCTCGAGCAGAGTGCGTATCGCATCTCAGCTTTGAAAGGGAGGTCTGATGCTCCGAGCCGGCAGCAGTCCGTGGGTGGCCAAGACGGCCAAGGCGTTGGTGGTGTCGCTGGCGCTCCAGATGAGCCCCCAGGCCATGGGAGCTGCGGTCCAGCCGGTGACCGAAGGCGTGGTCTGGACCCATGCGGAGGATCTCGCCGCGCGGGCTGCCAAGGCGAGCGGTCGAGCCTGGGACCGGGTCGAGGCGGGGTTCGCCACGGCGTGGCAGGGTGGCGCTCGCCGGCTCGAAGCCGCCGGTCTTGCGCTGGGAGGTGACCTCGGCGGCCTGACTTCCTCCTGGCGCGGCGCGGCCGCGGAGCAGCTGGCCTCCCTGGCGCCGGGGGCCTCGCTGAGCTCCTGGGGGAGCACCGCTGCCCTCGGTCCGCTGCTCGCCTCGGCAGAGCCGCAATCGCTGCCGCCGTCGCCGCCGCGGGTGCCTCGCCGGTCCGCCGCCAACGCGAAGCCGCCGGCGCCGCCCGTTGCGCTCGCTGCCGGGGCCGAAGCGGGGCTCACGCTGTTGCCCGGTCTCAACCTCGTCTCGCTGCCGCTCGACCCTGTCGACACGGATCCGGCGGCGGTGCTCGCACCCATCGCCGGTCAGATCGCCGCGGTCTTCGCCTATGACGCCTGCGACACGGCGGATCCATGGAAGGTCTACGACCCGGCCTCGCCCGCGACGAGCGACCTGACGGTGCTCGATCACCGGAGCGGGCTTTGGGTCGAGGCGCTGTCGAGCGCACAGCTCCCGCTCACCGGAGATCAGCCCGGCACCACGCAGATCGAGCTGTGCACCGGCTGGAACCTGGTCGGCTACCCGCTGCCGCAAGCGCGTTCGGTGGGGTCGGCTTTGGCCTCGATCGAGGGCAAGTACCAGCGGGTCTTCGGTTTCGACGTCACCGACGCGGAGGATCCGTGGGAGGTCTACGACGTCGCGGTGCCGTCCTGGGCCAACGACCTCGAGGTGATGCAGCCGGGCCGCGGCTACTGGATCCTTGCCACCGAGGACACGACCTTGACCTTTGAGAACACCGGCGAAGCGCCGGTGGTGAGCTTTGTCGCGCCCGCCGACCTCGACGAGGTCACGGCACCGACGCTGGTGCTCGGCACCATCGAGAGCAACTCCCTCGAGCGCTGGACGCTGTCCTACGCCCCCTCCGGTGAGCCTGGCGCCGAGTTCGCCGAGATCGCCACCGGCAACGCTCCGGGCACGCTCCTGCCCCTCGGCACCTTCGATCCGACGGTGCTTCTGAACGGCATGTACGACCTCAAGCTCGAGGCCGTCGACTACGCCGGGCAGACCGTGGAGGCGACGATCTCGGTGGTCGTCGCCGGTCAGATGAAGATCGGCAACTTCACGCTCTCCTTCACCGATCTGTCGGTCCCGCTCTCGGGCCTCGCCATCGAGATCGTCCGCACCTACGACAGCCGTGACAAGCAGCAGCGGGACTTCGGCTTCGGCTGGAGCCTCGACATCCGGCAGGGCTCGTACCGCAACAACCGCAGGCCCGGGGATGGCTGGCGGATCGTCAATCCCGGCGGCCCTTTCGGCCTGCCCTGCCAGAGCGTCCTCGAGACCAAATCGCACCTGACCACCGTCAGGCTTTCGGACCAGGAGTCCTACCGGTTCCGGCTGCAACTGGGTAGCGCGGCGGTGGTCGGAGGCGGGTGCATCGCCGAGGCGGGCTTTGCGGCCGTCGACGGCACCTTCCCGGGCAGCAGTCTGACGATTCTCGGTGACGCCGAGGTCTTCTACGCCAACGAGTCGGACGTCGTGCGCTACGTCGACTCGCAGGAGGTCTTCGAGCCCCAGAAGGTCCGCTTGACCACCCGCGACGGCCGGAGCTTCGACTTCGACCTCTCCGCCGGTGTCGAGCACCTCGAGGACGCCAACGGCAACGCCTTGACCATCAGCGATGCCGGCATCAGCCATTCGGGCGGCGCCAGCATCGCCTTCGAACGCGACTCGGAGGGGCGGATCACCCGCATCGTCGATCCCTTGGGGAACGCCAACGAGTACAGCTACGACGGGATGGGGGACCTGGTCGGGTTCACGGACCGGAGTGCCAGCCGAACCTCTTTCGAATACGGTGACGACCACTACCTCCTCGAGATCCTCGATCCTCAGGGAGGGGCGGGCGTACGGAACGAATATGACGACGGAGGCCGTCTCGTCGCCACCACGGACGCCCTGGGGCATCGGCTGGAGTTCTCTCGCGATCTCGAGGGTAGGCAGGAGATCCTGACGAACCGCCTGGGGGCGAGCCGCATCGTGGAATACGACGGTCGCGGCAACGTCGTGCGCGAGGTCGACGAGACCGGAGCGGTCACCGTTCGGTCCTTCGACAGCGACGACAACGTGGTCTCGGAGACGGATCCGATGGGCCGGACGACGCTCAGCACTTATGGTCCCGGTCACGCCCTGCTTTCGGTGAAAGACGCCTCAGGGGCCGAGACGACGCTCTCGTACGATTCATCGGGCCGCGTCGCCACCACCCAGGATCCCCGTGGAGCCACCACGACGGCTCTCTACGACCCCTCGGGGAACCTGACGAGCATCACCGATTCCCTCGGCAACCAAACTCTCTTTTCTTATGACTCGAGAGGCAATCTCGCAACCGAGACGGACGCCCTCGGGAACAGCACCACCTTCGTCTACGACGCTCGGGGGAACCTGACCCGGCGGACCGATGCGGAGGGCAATGTGACCACCTATAGCTACGACGGTGCGGGTCGTCTGACCATGGAGAGCCGCCACAGGACGCTGGCCGACGGCACCGAGGAGACCCTGGTCACCCGCCACACCTACGACTCGAATGGGCGCCGGCTGAGCACCGTCCGGCCGGACGGCACCTCGGTGGGCCAGGACTACGATTCGAGGGGCCACGTAGTGGTCCGCAGAGACCCCGCCGGACGAGAGACCCGGTACACCTACGATGACTACGGGCGCCTGCTGACCACTCAGTTTCCCGACGGATTGACGGAGCAGCGAGGCTATGACGCCGAGGGTCGCTTGGTGACCCGGGTCGACAGAGCTGGACGAACCACCACGATGGCCTACGACCCGGCGGGGCGTCTCTTGGTGACGACTCTCCCCGACGGTACGACGACATCGAACACCTATGACGCTGCCGGCCAGCTGACCTCTGAAACCGATGGCAGGGGCAACGTCACGACCTACATCTACGACATTGCAGGTCGCAGGACCGGCAGTGTCGATGCTCTCGGCAACGCGGCCGAGGCGACCTATGACGCGGCCGGAAACCCGCTCTCCATAACGGATGCCGGAGGCCTTGAAGTCAGCTTCGTCTATGACATGTTGGGGCGGAGGGTGGCCACTCACTTCCCCGACGGGACCTCGACGACCACCGCGTACGATGCCCTCGGGCGACGTGTCGTTCAGACAGACCAGCTCGGCCGGTCGACGATGTTCGGGTACGACTTGCGGAGCCGGCTCACCTCGGTGACCGATACCTTGGGCCAGGTGACCGCGTATTCCTACGACAATCTGGGGAACCGCCTTTCCCAGACCGATGCCAACGGCAATACGACGAGCTTCGCCTACGACGGTTTGGGTCGCCGGACCGAGCGCAGGCTTCCCGGGGGTGCCGCCGAGACCTTTGCCTACAATCCCGACGGGAGCCTCGCGAGCCGATTGGATCCGAACGGGCAGCTCACCACTTATCAATACGACAGCGTGGGGCGTCAAATCCGGCGCACTTTTGCCGATGGCACGGAGGTCGAGCTTTCCTACAGCCCGACAGGGAGACGAACCGGCGTCGTCGACGCGCGAGGTACCACCACCTACACCTACGACGCGCTGGATCGCAGACTCTCGTCGCTGGACCCGGACGGGAATCGCCTCGAATACGCCTACGACCAGGCCGGGAACCGGACGCGGCTGTCGCTGACCGTGGGGGCAGACACGCTGACGACCACCTACACGTACGACGCCCTGAACCGTCTGTCGACCGTTGCCGATCCCGACGGAGGGGTCTTCACCTACACCTACGACGCCGTGGGAAATCGGACGAGCCTGTCGTATCCGAATGGGGTGACCACCGACTGGGCCTACGACGCCATGTACCAGCTGACGAGCCTGTCGACGCATGATGGCGCAGGGGCGCTGGTTCAGGAGTATTTCCTCACCCTGGATGCGGCGGGGCGGCGTCAACGGATCGCAGAGGGGGACGGGCGAACCCTCAACTATTCCTATGATTCCCTGGATCGCCTGATCAGCGACGAGGTCCTGGATGCGCTCGGTGCGCTGGTATACCGCCAGGATTTCGGCTACGACGCCGTAGGCAATCGATCCGAACTCGTGGAAACCGACAGCGGCGGCGGAGTCACGTCGACGAGCTTCCAGTTCGACGTGCGGGATCGCTTGGTGTCGTCGACGTCGGGAGACGCGTACCTCTGGGATGCCAACGGCAGCTTGCTGAGTCGGGACACGGGAGGCGCGGATACCTTCACCTGGGACGCTCGCAACCGGTTGAGCCGGACCGTGACGGCTGACGGCACGGTGCTGACGATGGCCTACGATGCAGAGGGCAACCTCATCCGGAAGGAGCGACAGGGGCCGGATGGTTCGTCGTCCGCGACCCGCTTCGTCGTTGACACCACCGGCGCCCTCAGCCAGGTCGTGGCGGAGGTGGATGAGCAGGGTGGGATAGAGACCTACTACGTTCGTGGCAATGAGCTCCTCGGCCTCAAGCGGCCGTCGAGTGGAGAGTCGAAGTACTTCCACGGCGATACCCTGGGTTCCGTCCGATGCCTGACCGACGTTGGTGGAGCGGTGACCGATCGCTATTCGTACACTGCCTTTGGCGAGGAGCTGAGCCACGAAGGCAGCGATCCACAACCGTTCCGGTTCACTGCCGAGCCTCTCGATGCAGATTCCGGCCTCCAATACCACCGCGCGAGGTGGCTGAGCCCCGCGGTGGGACGATTCGTCAGCAGCGATCCGTTCGAAGGGGGGCTGGATTCTCCGGGCACGTTGCACCGGTATGCCTACGCCCTCGATCAACCTACGCAGATGGTCGACCCGAGCGGACTCTTCGGGCAGATCAGTCTGGGTACCAGCCTGGCGATCCTCTCGACCCTGTCGATCCTGACCAATCTCGCGATCACGGGGGTGGTCGGAGCGCGGGCCGCGGTCGAGGACGACTTTTCGGTGGACGCCGCGCTCTTGACCATCGGTGTGGGTGGACAGGGGCGGGGGCTCCTGGGGGGTACGGAGCTGGATCTGCTTCTTTATGGTGACGAGATCTGGGTCTCGTCGGCGGTCTTCATCGGCTTCGGTCCAGTGGCGGCATTTCGATCGCAAAAATCCGGAGGAGCCTATTACGGTGCGTTTGGCGTAGTCAGCGGATTGAGCGATCCGAGCGAGCTCGCGGGCGCCGGGACCGTCGCGGTTTGGCCGGTGGCGTTTCTGAGGCTCTTGAGAAAAGCACCTTTCGATCAAGGGCGCGCCTGGTCTCTGGCGATGCATCTTGCAAAGGCTGCGAAGAACCTGAGGCGGTTCAGCTTGCAGGTCGGACTTTCTTCGAGCGGGCCCTTCTTCCTGGCGATCGCTCCGCAGTACGCCGCCCTCGCGACAACGCTCACCTACAACTCACAATTCCTGGAAATTCGCGACGTATTTGATCGCTATGGCGAGCTCTTCGAGGAGCTCGGCGTTTCTGACGTTCTCCACGAGATCCGCTCTCTGGGCTCGAGTGCATCGGAGCTCGGGGAACGGGGCGATGAGTTGGGGACCCTTGCTGGGAGGCTCTTCTGAAGTGGGTCTTCTGTCGTTTCGTCAAGGAACGCCCAACCAGGTGGCAGGCAGGATCCTGGCCGCGATCGTTTTGCTCGGTCTTTTCGGGGTCCCGTTCTTCGGCCAAGTGGCGATATTGCTGGCCTTTCTCGTGGCTGGAGTCGTCATGCTTTTCTGGCTTTTCGAGGCTCTCGTTCGAGACCTGCGGAGAGCGTCCAGGCAGGGCGGCTTCGAGGTAGTCGATGTGGTGGTCGGATACTCGATCGCGATCGCTGTGGTGGTCCTCTTCTTGAGGTACCTGGTTCCGAGAGTGCTGAGGGCCTTGGGGTGAGATGGCGACCCCTGCCCGTGAGACCGCGGTCCCCGCGTCGAGGGACGGAGCAGGCCTTTCCACTCCGCGTGAAGAACGATAAAACCGAGGGATCCACCGTGAAACCTATTCGCACAATCACATCGCTGATCGCTGCCGCCAGCGTCGCTGCGGTCCTCCACGCCGCGCCCGCCCCCCGCCCGTCGAGCTTCTACGGCCGGGTGACGGTGGCCGGCGAGGCGGCGCCGGAGGGGACGCGGGTGTCCGGATGGCTGGCGGGAGCGGAGCGGGTGGCGACGACGACGTTTCTCGTCGATGGGGACTCGGTGTTTCGGCTCGATCTGCCGGGGGACGTGGCGGAGACGGCGGCGGTAGAAGGTGGGGTCAACGGGCAGACGGTGGAGTTCCGGGTCGAGGGGGCGGTGGCGCCGGAGACCGGGTTGTGGTTCGACGGCAGTTACGTCCCGCTCGATCTGTCGGCCTCGCCCGGGGCGGACCTGGGGGTGACGGTCGACGACGGTGTCGGCTCGGCGTCGCCTGGGGACGTTCTTTCCTACACGCTCGTAGTGAGCAACACGGGGTCGGTCGATGCGACCGGTGTGCTGGTGAGAACGATGGTGCCGGCCGGTTGCTCGCTGGTTTCGGCGAGCGATGGTGGGCTGTTGGCCGGTGGGGAGGTCGAGTGGCCGGTGTTCGACCTGGCGGCGGGGGCCTCGGTGACGCGGACGGTGTCGTTCGAGGTGGGGACTTCGTTTCCGGCGGGTACCACCGAGCTCGTGAGCGTCGCGACGGTGGCGAGCGACGGGGCCGATGGTCTCGATCCCGATCCGAGCAACAACACCGTGAACGATACCGATGCGTTGATCGGCGGCGGTCCGGACCTGGTGGTGGAGAAGACGGCCGATCTCGCCACGGCGCAGCCGGGGGACCAGGTCGTCTACACGCTGACCGTGCGAAACGACGGCTACCAGGATGCGCTGGGTGTCACGCTGACCGACACGCTTCCGGCAGGGGTGCTCTTCCAGACCGCCTCGGACGACGGTGGTGAGAGCGCCGGGGTGGTGAGCTGGCCGCCGGTGACGCTGACGGTGGGGGAGAGCCTGTCGCGGACCATGCGCGTGCTCCTCGACGAGGCCGCCGGTCCGACCGGCCCGCAGCTGGTCAACACCGCGGCGGCGGCGAGCTCGAACGGGCCTGACCTCGACCCCGCGGACAACCAGGCGGTGCACACGCTGCCGGTGACCGAGCAGGCAGACCTGTCGGTGGTGTCGGTGGATCCGGCGGCGCTGGTCATCGATCCGCAGACGCTGGGCGCTTCGGGGACGGTGGAGGTCGTCGTCACCAACCACGGCAACACCGCGGTGTTCACGCCGTTCGAGATCTCGGTCTTCGAGGACGTCGACGCGGACGGTCTGTGGACGCCGGGAGTCGACACGGTCGTTGGCAGCGTGCTCTACGACGCCGGGATCGGTGTCGACGAGATCGCCCCGGCCGAGGTGCCCGTGGCCGGCACCGTCACCTTCCGCAACGCACCGCTCTACGCCTTCGTCGACTCTGCCGACGCGGTCGCCGAGCTCGACGAGGACGACAACCTGTCGCGGGTGTTCGAGGCCTGCGAGGCGGCGCCCTCACCGGGGGCCTTCGATCCGGTGGTCGAGCTGAGCTGGCCCACCGAAGACACCGCCGAGCCCTATTCGGCCGATGTGCTGTCGACGCCGCTCCTCGCCCAGCTCACCGACGACAACGGCGACGGCGTGCGCGACGAGCGCGACGTCCCCGACCTGGTCTTCGTCTCGATCGACCTCAGCTTCCCGCTCAACCCGGCGCAGCGGCTGCGCGCGATCCGTGGCGACACCGGCGAGACGATCTGGGATCAGCTGCCGCCGGCCTCGAATTTCCTCGCCTTTACCTTGACCGGCATGGCGGTGGGTGACATCGATCTCGACGGACGGCCGGAGATCATCGTGCCGGTGTTCGACGTCCGCGGGCCGACGGGCAAGCCCAACCGGCTGGCGGCCTACGAGCACAACGGCGCGCTCAAGTGGATCTCGAACGCCTACAGCACCCACCCGGACGGCGATTCGCTGACCAACCGCGACAATCCGAGCCTCGCCGATCTCGACCGCGACGGTCTGCCCGAGATCATCGTCGGTGGCAACGTCTTCAACCGCAACGGCACGCTGCTGTGGCACGGCGCCGGCGGCCAGGGGTACCAGAGCGCCGACAACCGCGACAGCTACGACTCGGGGGCGATCTCGATCGCCGCCGATCTCGATCTCGATGGCGACCTCGAAGTGGTCACCGGCAACACCGCCTATCGCTCCGACGGCTCGATCTACTGGCAGGTGCCGATGGACGACGGCTATGCGGCAGTGGGCAACTTCGACGCCGACGACTACCCGGAGATCGTCGTCGTCGCCCGCGGCAGCGTGCGGCTCCACGAGCACGACGGCACGCTGATCTGGGGGCCGGCGGCGCTCCCCGGGACCGGCGACGAGGCCGGTGGCGCGCCGACGGTGGCCAACTTCGACGACGACCCGGAGCCCGAGATCGGCGTCGCGGGCTCGACCATGTACACGGTGTTCGAGACCGACGGCAGCATCAAGTGGCAGTCGGCGACCCAGGACGGTAGCTCGAACATGACCGGGTCGACGGTCTTCGACCTCGACGGCGACGGCCGCTTCGAGGTGATCTATCGCGACGAGACCTCGCTACGCATCTACCGCGGTGCCGACGGCTTCGTGCTCTACCAGCTGCCGTTGTCGTCGACCACCCTCAACGAGGAACCGGTGGTCGCCGACGTAGACCGCGACGGCAACGCCGAGATCATCGTCTCGAGCGATCTGGCGGAGATCGTCAGCGTGCCCCAGCGCACCCGCGGCATTCGCGTGATCGGCGACGCCAACGACCGTTGGGTGGCGGCGCGGCCGGCCTGGAACCAACACGCCTACCACATCGACAACGTCGCCGAGGACGGCTTCACGATCACCCGCGACGAGGCACCGGGCTGGCTCGACCACGGCACCTACCGCGCCAACGTCGCCCCGGCGGCGGGTGCCTTCGCGGCGCCGGACCTGTCGGCGTCGAGGATCGTGGTCGACGTCTCGGGCTACCCGACGCTGACCGCGAGCGTGCGGATCGGCAACGGCGGCAGCACCTACGTGCCCGCCGGATTGCCCGTGGCCTTCTACGACGGCGATCCCGCCGCCGGCGGCGCGCTCCTCGGGGTCGAGACCGTGAGCTCCGAGCTCTTGCCTGGGCACTTCGCCGAGGTGAGCTTCGAGTGGACCGCCGCCGGGCTCGGGAACGCGGAGCTCTTCGTGGTCGCCGATGACGACGGTACCGCCGGTTGGCCCACCAGCGGCACCCAGAGCGAGTGTGACGAGGCCAACAACGTCCACGGCATCGTCTACGACACCGAGGACGTCGGGCTGTTCCTGACCCTGACCGACGGGGTCGAGTCGGTGCGGCCGGGGGAGAGCGTGACCTACACGCTGGCAGTGTCGAACGCCAACGCCTTCACCCGCACCGGCGTGGCGCTTCGCGACACCCTGCCGGCCTACCTCGTCTTCACCGGCTCCGCCGACGGCGGTGTCGAGGGCGGGGGCGTGGTGACCTGGCCGACCTTCGACCTGGCCGCCGGGGCGACGATAGTGCGCAGCTTCACCGCGGAGATCGATCCGGCGATCCCGGTGGCCGTGCAAACGCTGACCAACGCGGCGGCGGTCGACGACGACGGCGCCGCGGGTCCCGACCCGACCCCGGCCAACAACCTGGCGGAGGACACCGACCGCGTCCTCACCGTCCGCGCCGACGCCGGCGGGCCCTACACCGGGGACGAGGGGACGCCGATCACCTTCGACGGCTCGGCGTCGAGCGATCGCGACGGCACCGTCGTCGCCTGGGCCTGGGATTTCGACGGCGACGGCGCCTTCGACGACGGCTCGGGCGCGAGTGCCGACTTCGCCTTCGACGAGGACGGCACCTACACCATCCGCCTTCGTGTCACCGACGACTCGGGCGAGCAGGACTTCGCGTCGGCCGAGGTGGTGGTCTCGAACCTCGCGCCCGTGGTCGACGCCGGTCCCGACCAGGTGCTCACCGAGGGCGACGCGGCGACGCTGCTGGCGACGGTCTTCACCGACGCCGGCGCGCTCGACACCCACACCGCGACGGTCGATTGGGGCGACGGTACCGTTGGCAGCGGGGTGGTCGACGACGTCAGCAACACCGTGGCCGCGGGGCATGACTACCCCGACGACGGCGTCTTCCCGGTCGAGGTCTGCGTCACCGACGACGAGGGTGCCACCGGCTGCGACACGTTGACGATCACCGTCGAGAACGCCGTGCCGGTGGTGGTCGAGGAGGGCGACGTCGATCTCCACGGGTGGCAGGTGGGGCAGTACCCGGTTCAATTCGACTCCCCCGATTGGCGGGTAAGCGCCGACGGTACCTCGGTCAACCAGGCCCGAAATGGTGATGCGTCGATCTTCTACGGCGGCATCTCACCCGTTGGTACACAGATCGAGGGTCGCATCCGCGTGGGGACCAACACGGACGATGACTTCATCGGCTTCGTGCTGGGCTATCGGCCGGGAGACGAAACCAACCCTGCCGCGGACTTCCTGCTCATCGACTGGAAGAAGGCGCCCCAGACCTTCAACTATGGCGGCTGTTTCGGCAACGTCTCGATGGGTCGGGGGCTGGCCATCTCCCGCGTTCACGGAGTGCCGCTGCCGGCGACCTTCTCGGGCCATTTCGGGACACCGTGCCTGGGAGGGTCGATCACCGAGCTGGCCCGCGGGGCGACGCTCGGAGACCGGGGCTGGAGCTCCTTCGTCGACTACACCTTCCGGTTCGAAGTGTCGACGGACCGTGTGCGCGTCTTTGTCGACGGCACTCTCGAGGTCGACATTCCCTGGACGTTCACCGGCGGCCAGTTGGGTTTCTACAACAACTCCCAGCAGCAGGTGATTTACAGTGCCTTTTCGGTTCAGGGCCTGGGCGGTCTTGAAGGCGAGGAGCTCGCTCTGCGGTCGACCTTCGGGGACGTCGGTGTGCTCGATACCCACACCGCGACCATCGATTGGCGGGATGGCACGATGGAACCCGGTGTCCTCAACGAGGACGCCGGCAGCGGTGAGGTCGTGGGAAGCCACGCCTATCAGGACGACGGCGTCTTCGAGGTCCAAGTCTGCGTCGAAGACGACGATGGGGGCGTGGGCTGCGGTTCGGTTTCCGCGACGGTCGTCAACGTCGCTCCGGTGGTGAATGCGGGCGAAGATCGCCTGGCGCTGATCGATGGCGCCTATGAGCTCTCGGTGCCCTTTACGGATCCCGGACAGCTCGATACCCACGCAGCAATCATCCGATGGGGCGACGGCACCGTCGACGAGGTCGAGCTGCCGCTGGGGGCCAGGACCGTAGCCGCGGATCACGCCTTCCCGGGTCCGGGGACCTACGAGGTCGAGGTCTGTGTGACCGACGACGACGGCGGGTCGGATTGCGACGACTTCGAGCTCTCGTGGCTCGAGCCGGTCCTCGACCTCGCGGTCGGCAAACGCGCCGACTGGCCTGGAACTCGCGGCGGTGAGGACCTGACTTTCACTCTCGAGGTGCGGAACGCCGGCACCCTGACAGCCAGCGGGATCGAGGTCGTGGATCAGTTGCCGGAGGAGGTGACGTTTGTCTCCGCCAGCGACGGCGGAGTCTTCGATCCAGCCACCGGGCAGGTCCGGTGGCAGCTTCCGGAGCTTGGCTACAGAGAGCTCAAGGACCTTTCCATCACCGTTTCGGTTCCCGCCGGCCTGCCGGTGGGGTCGGTGATCGTCAATGGTGCCACCGCGACGGACAGCGGCAGTGCCGGAGCCGACTCGGATCCGACCAACAACTCGGCCACCGCGGAGGTTCTGGTGGTCGACCTCGAGACCCCGATCAGCGATGCCGGGGTCGATCGGCGAGATCTCATCGAAGGGGAGCGGCTGGTCCTGAGCTCCGCGCGATTCCGCGACACGGACCCCTCCGAGACTCACACCGCGACCATCGATTGGGGAGACGGGGTCGTCGAAGCGGCCAGCGTCAACGAGAGCGGAGGTGTGGGCACGATCGCCGCCTCTCACATCTACCTGGACGATGGCAGCTACGCTGCCGAGCTCTGTGTCACCGATTCCGGGGGGCATGTCGGCTGCGACTCGATTCGCGTCGAGGTGGCGAACAGCCCCCCCAGAGTGATCGACCCGGAGAGTGTCGACCTCTTCACGTGGACCGACGAAACGCATCCGAAGATCGCCTTCTTCGTGCACGAGGATCCGGATTGGCGGGTAGCACCCGACGGGCAGAGCGTGACGCAGTTCGGCAACTCACCGCAGACCTACTTGATCAGTGACTTCCCTGCCTTTGGCAGCGCGGTCGACGTCACGATCGAGGTCCGAGGAAGCGACGACGATTTCATCGGCTTCGCTCTGGGGATCGAGCCCGGTGACACCACCAATCCCAATGCCGACTACCTGTTGCTCGACTGGAAGAAGGTCACCCAGAACGGCGGGCGCCGAGGGCTGGCGGTATCTCGCGTCTTCGGAGTACCGACCGGCTACGAGTTCTGGGAGCACAACAACACCGGTGATCTGTCGGGTGGGGTCGAAGAGCTGGCCCGCGGTCTGCGGTTTGGCGACGTCGGCTGGCAGACCGGTGTGGCCTATCACTTCAGCTTCGAGCTGACGCCCGAGCGGCTGCGCGTCTTCGTCGACGGCGAGCTGGAGATCGATATCACCGGCACCTTCTCCAACGGACGCTTTGCCTACTCGAACAACTCGCAGGACAACGTGGTCTACACATCGTTCCGGTTGAACGACTTCCGGGGCTTCGAGGGGATGCCGATCGGTGCTCGCGCGAGCTTCCTCGATCCGGGGATCCTCGACACGCACCAGGCCACCTTCGTCTGGGGTGACGGGTCTCCCAACGAGGCCGGCACCACCGAGCAATCGATGGGATCCGGCTTCGTCTCCGGCCTGCACGCGTTCGCTGAGAACGGAACCTATGAGATCGAGGCTTGCGTCACCGACGACGACGGAGCCATCGACTGCGGAACCTTCGTCGCGGTGATCGAGAACTCCCCACCGGTCGTCGACGCCGGTCCCGACACCACCGCCAACGCCGGCGGGACCTTCGCGCTACCGGCAGCGACCTTTGCCGATCCGGGCACCCTCGACACGCACACGGCGACGGTCGACTGGGGCGACGGCGCGGTGGAGGCGGCTGGGGTCGACGAGGTCGCGGGCGCCGGGGCGGTACTCGCCGGTCACGTCTACGCCGTACCGGGGGAGTACACGGTCGAGGTGTGCGTCACCGACGACGAGGGCGACGGCGCCTGTGATTCGCTGCTGGTGACGGTGCTCGAGGCGCAGGTCGAAGCGACCCTCGGCGACGTGACGGTGACCGAGGGCGTCGACGCCGAAGCGGTGCTGACCGTCTCGCTGAGCCGCGCTCCGGTCACCGATGTCTCGCTGAGCTATGCCACTGTCGAGGGCTCGGCGACCGAGGCCGCCGACTACACCGCGACGAGCGGGGTCCTGACCATCGCCGCCGGCGAGACCTCGGGCACGATCGCCGTTCCGATCCTCGACGACGGCCTGCTCGAGGAGACCGAGACCTTCCGCGTCGTGCTCTCCGACCCGACCGACCTGACCCTCCTCGACACCGAGGCCGAAGTGGCCATCCTCGACGACGAGCCTTGCCCCTCGCCCGAGCTGCTGACCAACCCCGGCGCCGAGGCCGATGCCGTGCTGCCCCTCGGCTGGACCCCGATCGCCGGGGACGATTGGCAGGCGACCCTCCTCGCCGACGGCTCCCACGCGCTGGGCGCGCCGGCGACCGAGTCGGCGGAGCTGGCGCAAAGCGTCGACGTGTCGGCGTTCGCTGCGGTCATCGACGACGGTGGCCAGGAGTTCTCGTTCGCCGGGTATGTCTCGAGCGCCGACGAGGCGATCCTCGACGCCGGCCGGCTCCTGGTCGAGTACCGAGACGCCGACGGCAGCGTCCTCGACGCCTTCGACAGCGGTCCGGTCGCCGCCACGTCCTGGACCGAGGTCTCCGACCAGCGCACCGCACCGGCGGGCACGCGGCGGATCCGCGTTCGGCTCCTCGCCGAGCAGCTCTCGGCGGAGGGTGACGACGTGCTCTTCGACGATCTTTCGCTGGTCGCGCTCCGCGTGCCGGTCCTCGAGGTCGCCGATGCCGTTGCCAGCGAAGGGGACGGGACGCTGATCCATCGGCTGCTGCTCAGCTGTCCGATCGATCACGACCTGCCGCTCGTCGCTTCGACCGCCGACGGTACGGCCCTCGAGGGGGAGGACTATCTCGCTCTGATTGCCGAGAGCCTGACGCTGCCGGCGGGGGAGACGCTCGCCGAGCTCTCCGTGCCGCTGGTCGACGACGCCGTGAGCGAAGGTGCCGAGCACCTCTTCGCCGAGGTCGGTACCGAGCCCGGTGCCGGGCTGGTGATCCTCGACGGCGAGGGTATCGGCGTGATCCTCGACGACGACGTGGCGGCGGGATGCGTCGATGGAGCCTTGGGTCTCGCCGGAGACTTCAACGTCTTCGTCTTTGGTGACCTGACTCAGAACGCCACGGATTGCGAAGGGCGCCTGGCGGCGGGGGGCCGGGTGCAGCTCCAGAGCTATGGAGTCGGCCAGGCGCTACCGGCGTCCGGTGGCACCGACGACCGGCTGGTGGCCGGCGGCGACCTGGTCTACACGGATGGCACCGTGTGGGGCGGCAACGTCGTCCACGGCGGCACCGCGCAGCTCACCCGGGTCGACCTCCCCGACGGCACGGCGCGCCAGGAGACCACCATCGACTTCGAAGGCGAACGGGCGCGGCTCGAGGCCCTGTCGTCAACCCTCGCGGCGGCGGACGTCAACGGCACCACCGATGTCGCTCCCTGGGGCGCGATCACGCTGACCGGCAGCGACCCGGAGCTCAACGTGTTCTCCCTCGCGGGGAGCGCCCTCGGCTCGTCGACCGGGCTGACCGTCGACGTTCCCGCCGGTGCCACGGCGCTGGTCAACGTCGACGGCAGCGCGGTGACGATGCAGAACTTCAGCTTCTTCCTCGAGGGTGGTGCCGACCGGCAGCGCATTCTGTTGAACCTCCACCAGGCGACCTCGCTGACGGTGCAGGGGATCGCGGTCGAGGCGAGCATCCTCGCGCCGCGGGCGGCGGTGCAGTTCAACAACGGTGCCCTCGACGGCTCGCTGGTGGCGGCCTCGCTCCAGGGTAGCGGCGAGTCCCACCACCATCCCTTCGCCTCGTGCCTGCCCGGTGGCGGCTCGGGGGGCGGTGACCCGTTGCCCGACTTCGCCGTCACCGACGGTCTGCCCAGCCGGCCGGCGCTGTCGATCGGTGACGTCGAAGCGCTCGAGGGGGACTCGGGCAGTAGTGATGCGCCGGTTGGTCTGTCCCTCGACCGGCCGTCTCATGCTGCCGTGAGCGCGGCGCTCGTCGCGGCCGACGGCAGCGCGACCGAAGGCCTCGACTACGCGCAGCCGGCTTCCGAGGTCAGCCTCGCCGCCGGTGAGCGTGAGGCGGGCACCGTGGTGCCGGTGCTTGGCGACACCGAGGTCGAGGGTGACGAGGGCTTCCGTCTCCTCCTCGACGTCCCCAGCGGCGGTGTGCTTGGCGACGCATTGGGGCTCGCGACGATCCTCGACGA
>JAGQSE010000243.1:2078-2967 GCA_020439725.1 Acidobacteriota bacterium | reverse complement strand
CCTTCGGCCGGCGCCGTGCCAGCCGCCTCGTCCTTCCCTGGTGCACCTACACCTCGCCGGCCGTCGCCCACGTCGGCATCGAGACGCGCCGCATCCGCGAGCAGGGTCTCGAGATGGAGACGCTGACGCTGCCCCTCGACCGGGTCGACCGGCCGATCCTCGACGGCGCCACCCGCGGCTTCCTGCGCCTCCACCTCGACCCCGGCTCCGACCGCATCGTCGGCGCTACCGTGGTCGCCGAGGACGCCGGCGAGATCATCGCTACCCTCGCTCTCGCCATCACCCACGGCCTCGGCCTCTCGGCCCTGGGTGCGACGGTCCTTCCCTACCCCACTGCCGCAGAGCTCTTGAAGCGCGCCGCCGACGAGCGGTTGCTTCGGAGGCTCGCACCCTGGGTGCCGACGGTGTTGGCGAGGTATTTCCGCTGGACCCGGCGCGGTTGAAGCGACCGAGATCTCGCCGTCCGCGTTGAAGGGGGGAGGGCCCGGCCCCCTGTTCCCGAGGTGAGGGAGGGTGGGGACAGAGGACCGGACCGAGTGGTCCGCCGGCCGCGAGCACCGGCGAAATGGGGCGGGTTCCCGCGGGTGAAGCTCAAAAAGAGAGTCCGAGAACCGCTTCACCCGCATGACACCCCGGCGCTCCGAAACCGTCGAGCCGGGAAGGGCCGAAGCCCCGTGCTACGCCGCAGAGCATAGAATCATTCATAGTTAAATGTCAATGTGTATCGACACCACGCCCCGGAGGAACCTCGTCGGGCCCCCACCATCGCCCTCTAGCGCGGCGCCTTCCCCGTCTCGAGGAAGGCCAGGACGTTCTCGAGGACGTCCTGGCGGTTCATCAGGAAGGTGTGGAGGGCGGGGACCTCGACGCGGGGGACGCCGGCGAGGCG
>JAGQSE010000243.1:0-1981 GCA_020439725.1 Acidobacteriota bacterium | reverse complement strand
ACGTCGGGGACGGGGAGACGATCGAAGAAGGCCGGGTCCGCGAGGCGGCGGCCGGCGTCGCCGGTCAGGAGGCGGAAGAGGCGATTGTGGCGAAGCCCCTTGGCCAGCGTTGAGGGCCGGTTGGGCGGCGCCAGCAGGATGAAGCGGCTCCAGCCGGCAGGCAGCTGCGGGCTGGCGAGACGGGTGATGACGTTGCCCAGCGAGTGACCGATGATCGCGTAGGGCTCGGGATCATCGGACTCCTCTCCCCCGGCCTCCTGGCGTGCGCGGGCGTCCTCGGCGAGGACCCGCGTGACGCGCTCGACGAGGCGGCCGGCTATACCTTCGAGGTCTTCGGTGACGACCTGATAGCCAAAGAGGTGAGCCTTGTGACTGGCACGCTCGAGACGCCAGGCGAGGATCGCCATGGCCGCCACCGAGCGCGCCATGCCGTGGAGCAGGAAGACCCTCATGGCGTGTCGCGGACCTCGGTGAGCGGATCGATGGCTTTGGGGGCGCTTCCGAGGAGCGCTTCCTCGGCCCGGAAGGCCGACAGCGCCTACTCGCTGCCCGCCAGCTTGAAGCGCGACTTGACGTAGTCGCGGTTCATGCGCGCGATGAAGTCGATGCTGATGCCCTTGGGGCACACCGCCTCGCACTCGGCGAAGTTGGTGCACGAGCCGAAGCTCTCGGCCTCCATCTGCGCGACCATCCCCTGGGTCCGCCGCCAGCGCTCGGGCTGGCCCTGGGGCAGCAGGTTCAAGTGGCTGATCTTGGCCGAGGTAAAGAGCTGAGCGGCACCGTTGGGGCATTGGGCGACGCAGGCGCCACAGCCGATGCAGGTGGCGGCGTCGAAGGCGGTGCTCGCCACCTGGTGCGAGACCGGGATCAGGTTGGCTTCGGGCGCGCTGCCGGTGTCGACCGAAATGTAGCCGCCGTGCTGGATGATGCGGTCGAAGGCGCTGCGATCGACCACCAGGTCCTTGACCACCGGGAAGGCGGCGGAGCGCCAGGGTTCGACGGTGATCTCGTCGCCGTCGCGGTAGTGGCGCATGTGCAGCTGGCAAGTGGTGGTCTTGGGCATGGGGCCGTGGGCCTGGCCGTCGATCATCACACCGCAGGAGCCGCAGATGCCCTCGCGACAGTCGTGATCGAACTCGATGGGCGCTTCCCCCTTCGCCTGGAGGCGCTCGTTCAAGAGGTCGAGCATCTCGAGGAAAGACATGTCGGGGTTGACGTCGGGCATCTCGTAGCGGACCAACTTCCCCTCGGCTTCGGGGCCGTTCTGGCGCCAGATGTTCAGGGTCAGCTTCATTCTCGATCGCTCCTCACGGATCCTCGATCCGCCGGTTCCGTCACGGCTCGGCGGATCACTTGTAGCTGCGCTGCGACAGCTTGACGTACTCGAACTCCAGGGGCTCCTTGTGCAGCACGGGCGCCTTGCCGTGCCCCTTGTATTCCCAGGCGGCGACGTAGGAGAAGTCCTCGTCGTTGCGCTTGGCCTCGCCCTCGGGGGTCTGGTGCTCTTCGCGGAAGTGACCGCCACAGGACTCCTCGCGCTCGAGGGCGTCGTAGCACATCAGCTCCGCCAGCTCGAAGAAGTCGGCGACCCGGCCGGCCTTCTCGAGCGACGAGTTGAGCTGATCGCCCTTGGGCACGAAGGCGTCGGCGTAGAACTCCTCGCGCAGCTTGGGGATCTCCTCGAGGGCCTTCTTGAGCCCTGCGGCGTTGCGCGACATACCGCACTCTTCCCAGCAGATCTTGCCCAGCTCGCGATGGAAGTGGTCGACGCTCTTCGACCCGTCCATGGCCAGGAAGCCCGCGATGCGCTTCCGGACCGCCTCTTCGGCCGAGCGGAACGCCGCGTCGTCGGGGGTCATCTTGGCCTCGCCGAGGTGCTTGGCGAGGAAGTCACCGATCGTGTAGGGCAGCACGAAGTAGCCGTCGGCGAGCCCCTGCATCAGCGCGCTGGCACCCAGCCGGTTGGCACCGTGATCGGAGA
>JAGQSE010000242.1:2312-7893 GCA_020439725.1 Acidobacteriota bacterium | reverse complement strand
GCGGCCCAGGCGGCGCTCCTGACGACGCTGGCCGACGTACACCGCAACCTGGGCCTCCAGAAGCGCGCGGCTGAGCTCCATGCTCAAGCTCTCGAGCGTAGGCTCGAGCTCTTTGGCCCGAAGAGTCTCGAAGCCGCCGAGAGCCAGGATCGTCTCGGCGATACCGATCGCCTCATCGGGCGTCTCGACGAGGCCGAGACGCTGCTCCGGCAATCCCTCGCGACGCGCGAGGCGCTCCTTCCCCCCGACGATCCGGCTGTCGCCGACTCGCTCAACAACCTGGGGTTGTTGTTCTCCGAGACCGGTCGCCCCGGGGAGGCCGAGCCGTTGCTCCGCCGTGGCCTCGAGATTCGTCTCGACCGTCTGGGACCCGACGACCCCGAGACGCTGGTCTCGCGCTCGAATCTCGGGCAGCTGCTGATGAACCAGCGGCGCTACCCGGAAGCGGAGGCCCAGCTCCGCGAGGCCGCCGACCGCCGTCTGGCCCTCTACGGCGAGCGCCACCCGAAGGTCGCCCACAGCTTCCAGACGCTCGCCACCCTGCTCGATCGCGAGGAGCGCGACGCCGAGGCCGAGGAGCTCTTCGAGCGCTCGATCCGCATCTTCCGCGAGGTTCTGCCCGGAGATCACCCGTTCGTCGCCAGTGCCCTCAGCAACCTGGCGTCGCTCTACCAAGACCAGGGCCGTCACGCGGAGGCAGAACCGCTCTATCGGGAGGCCTTGGACATCGACCGGGCCACCGGCAGTGCTGGCGCGCTGCCCTTCGCCTACTCGCTCAACAACCTCGGCTCGCTGCTCGAGGACCAGGGCCGCTATGGCGAGGCGGAGGAGCTCTACGAGCAATCTCTCGCACTTCGCCGCCAGCTCCTCGGTGACGACAACGCCTCGGTCGCCGGCATGAAAGCCCGCATGGGGCGCCTCGCCGTCTACGCCGGTGACCTCGCTACCGCCAAGAGACGGCTCGACGAGGCCTGGGCCTGGCAGGACCCCCATCTGCCCCCCGACGATCTCGCCAGGGCAAGCACTCTCACCTATCGCGGCGACTTGGCCCGCGCCACCGGCGACCTGGCGACCTCCGAGACACTTCTCCGCGAAGCCCTAGACATCTACCGCCAGGCCTTGCCCGCCACCAGCCCAACCCTCGGCCTCGCCCAGACCGAGCTAGCCTGGACCCTCGCACTCTCTTCCGAACCCGCCCGCTGCCAGCCCCTCCTCGACGCCGCCCGCCCTCTCCTCGACCACCAAGACGCGCCACCCCAACACCGCGCCCGCCTCCTCCTCGCCGCTGGTTTCTACGAGGCTGCCCAAGGCCAGACCAAGCAGGCCCAGGCCGACTTCCAGGCTGCGATTGACCTCCTCGATCCCACCCTCGGGCCGCAGAATTACTGGGCGCGGGTGGCAGAGACCGAGCAGGCGAGGCTCAGGCGGTAAGGCGGGCACCAGCTCGATCGCGTCTGCAGCCCTGGCATCTCGGTCCCACGCTGTCGTAAGCCGTGTCAAGCCCGTCAAAGGACCGCAGGATGGGGCCTCGAGTCGCACGAATCCCTAGCAAGCGGGCGGACGGTGATCCCGAGCTGGAGACGGGAAACGATGCGAATCTCGCCGACAGGTTCGTGCGAGGACTCCTGCGGGGGAACCATGGCGCGACGCTCTAGAGTAGCAAGTGGCCGTGCGGGCGGGCCTTGGAGAGCTGCGGGCAAGGCCTTACCTCGTCCCGCTGGAGCGGGGCCTAGGAGGACAATTGATCAGCTTGGTCTTTCCCGTGCCGAAGAGGCTCCCCATCAGGGCGCTGGTCCAGCACTTCCGGTGCCGGCTTATGCCGCACTCAAACCCACGCTCCTTCTGCGGGTCTAGGTATGCGTAGCTTGCATACTGGCACGCGCGATTGGAGGAGGGCATCATGCTCTTCTTGGGCCGCTGAGAATCAGGGCCATCTCGAGAGCGCCCAGAACCAGGTCCGTCCGCAGGTGGTCGGTCAGCGGCCAGTCAACGATCCGGCGCGAGAACAGATTGGGGACTAAGGCCAGGTAGAGTCAACCTTCCCGCGTATGCTTGCAGGTAATGTCGGTCGCCAGGACTTCATTCGGTGCCATGACCTCGAACTGGTGGTCTGGGGAGTTCGCCGCCACCGGCTGGTCAAGAGCCGAGTCCGTGTTCGTCGAATGCGCTAAGGAGCCAGACCGGTGAGCCCGGTCTCGGGCATCAGCTGCGCCCTCCGCTGGCGGCTGACGGGCACCTATCGCTCGGTGAACTCTGCCGGAATCCGAGCGCTTCCACAGGTCTAGCGAGGGGACCGATGGATCGTTGAGATATCGGTCCGCGGCTGGCGCTTCGAGGGCCCTGCTGAGGACAGGCATAGAGGCCGCTGATCGACACCTTCGACACACGGAAGAGCACCGGCATAGGGTTGTAGGGCTTCTCCGCCAGGAAGCAACAGCTACTTCATCCGTCTTCCATGGCGAAGAAGGCCGCCACTTCTTCTAGGATCTCCCGCTCCATCCGCAGCTGGCGGTTCTCCTACCGGGGCCGACGAAGCATTTCCTGCTCGCTGCTCAAAGCGCCAGCAGGGCCCGCCCCCTCGTCGATTTCTGCCTGCTCTGCCCAGTTGCGAAGGGATGACGCGAACAGATCCAGGTCTCGAGCGACTTCCTAACTGCTTTACCTCCTTCGCGGACGAGCCGAACCGCCTCGACTGTGGACTGGTATGTGAACCGTTATCGTTGTTTCTTGCCCATGCGGATCGACCTGCTCATTTTCACGCGTTCTGGGGTGGCACGAACTCGGGGCAAGGTCATCTCTACTATTGGGCTTGCGGCGGTGGTGTCATTCATGCGACGTTGGCGCGTAGAGACTGGCCCCTAGACCCTTCTCTGCAGATACGATCTTGTGGCCTCCGCTCAGAACTGGGGGCGAGCGCTTCAAGGAACATCCGGCGATAGAATCGGCAAACCCTCGAATACGGAGGAAGGGGGGCTCCTCGGAGACTGAAGACTTTGGCTTAGAAGCATGAGCCATGGACGTTCTGTGATTAGAAAGCGGCAATTGACGCTCGACTGCAATCTGTCTACTGGTGAGCGCGAAGCACAGGCGTCGGCGCTAGGTCTTGGGTGAGGTCAGGCTTCGCGCCTCCTCCGCCAGCATCCTTCACAGTCTCTCCGACAAAGAGCGCTTCATGAGTAAGTCTAAGAGCAGCCCGGGGCAGCTGTCGAATGACAAGGGCCGCAAGTTTCAGTCAAGGGTCGCGGAACTGTTTAGGATGATAGCCAGCCGGGTAACAGAGAATGTCGAGATCTGTGGCAAGAAGGTTGATCTGTATGTGGAGTTTCAGATTGAGTCCAGTAATAGGCCACACCGTGTGATAGTCGAGTGTAAGGCGGAGAAGAGGAATGGGTCGCAAAATGCGCGAATAATGGAATTCGCTGGTCTCCTTGATGTTGCGAGGAAGGCTGACCTGGCTGATGCGGCAGAGATCGTAACGATTGCACCCTGGAGCGAGCAGGCGAAGGGTTTCGCTTTGCAGCGGAAGCTATCGGTCCTTACGCTCGAAGAGAAGGTGCGCACCCTTCTCGACTTAAGGCCTTATGTTGAAACATTGATAGCAGAGGTCGATAGCCCCAGACATGCCCATCAGATACCATTGCGCGAGTGCTTTGTTTCACTCGATGCGATCTCTGGCGATCGAGAAGATCTCCGGATCGAGGATGTGTGCGAATACCTACTTGACTGGTCGGAGGACAGTCAGCCCTCTTCAAGAGCGGTAGCCCTTCTTGGGGGTTACGGGTCTGGAAAGTCCACCGCTTGCAGGATGCTTGCCGCCAAACTCTCCGAGCGATGGCTTTCCGGCGATGCGAAAGCCAGGATTCCGATCCTGCTTAGCCTAGTCGAATATAACAAAGAAGTAAGGGTGGAGTCTCTTGTCGGATGGTTCCTCGACGAGGTGTGCGGTATTTCGAGACCAAAGTTTCGGCTTTTTGCCGAGATGCACAAGGCGGGACACTTTCTTGTAATCTTGGATGGCTTCGACGAAATGGCAATCAGCACCAGTGGCTCTATGATTGATAGCAACCTGTCCGAGCTTGAGAAATTGGTTGGCGTGCCTCGGGCAAAAGTGATCTTGACCAGTCGCCCCGAGTACTTCATGACGGAAGCTGAGGAGCTCGCGGCCCTGGATCCCGAGAGCGTCAATTTCTCATATCGGAGCCAGTCCTATGAGCCGCTGCGTCTCATGCCGTGGTCGGAGTCGAAGATAGAGGAGTTCTTTCAGCAGCGACTCGGCCTTCATCCCGAAAGTCCCGACTGGCTATCTGTCCAGGAAGCTGTGGGAGCTATTGGAAATGTGATGGACCTGTCCTCTCGGCCGGTGTTCGCCGAAATGCTTGCCGCTACGTTTTCGGACTTCCTGCAGAGTAACGGTGGGATCACCGAAGGCGATCTCATAGCATCCTATGTCAACGCAGAGCTGAGGCGGCAGCGTGTTCTGAAGCAGAGAAAATTCCTTTTAGAAGACGATACGAGACTTCGTTTGGTCGCTAGTCTGGCATTAGCTTCCTACATGGATGACTCTCATAGGATTGACCTCGGAGCTGCTAGGCGTATGGTCCGGGATGAGCTCAAGATCAACTTTCGTGAGGAGGAGGCGTGCGCGAGAGAGATTCTGAGCTGCTCCTTCATGCAGCGCAGGGGTGAATTGTTTTCCTTTTCTCACCCGCCGATTCATGAGTACTTGGCTGCCAGAGGACTCCATGATCTGCTTGCCAGTGGAGTGGTGGGATGCCTCGGCAGGCGACCTTTGAGGGAGCGCAGTTTTATTGAGTGGTTCTGTCGAACTAGCAAGGTGGAATACGGGGAAAAAGAGGGCCTCGTCCGCATCCTGCAGGGTTCGAGGTACTTTAGTGAAAAGAATGCAAAGTATGCGGCAACGAATGCGGCCACTCTACTCTGTGCTCTCGATTTAGAGAGTCTAAAGGGCATGAATCTTGATAGGTGTTCTCTCAAGGAAGCGGATTTGAGATTTGCAGATCTCCGTGGGGCCAGTTTCTCGGGCACATTTCTCGAAGAAATTGACTTTCGCGGCTCATGCATTGATACCTCGGCCCTTTCCGTTTCGGCCAGGCTTTCCTGCAGAGTTCATGCGGTTGTCGTTGTGCAGCTTAGCCAGGATGAATGGATGGCGGAGGTTTCGAGAATCGTAAGGGATGAGACCACTATTGAATATCAGGGTGACAATGCCGGGGAAGGGGGGCAAAGGCCCGGCGTGGAGATTAATTCGGAGGTTGGCGAGAGGCGCGGGGCCCTTGGTTGGTGCGTTTTCGATCTTCACCTATTTGCCGATTCGGTGCGCAAGGGGCTTGTCGGTCTCGCTGACAGTACTTGGTTTGTCAAGGAGTCTTTCATACTGGAAGATCGACTTGTTCGGCCGCTCACCATCGAATCGCTCACCGGGGTGCACCTTCTGGCGCTCGCCAGAGAACTGTCTTCGTGCTGAAGGGACAAAGTCACCGATTGGTCGGTCCTCTGATGGCGGCAGCTGGGAGCAACATCGGCCTCAGATCGGCTCCCCAAACGCCTTCGCGATCGAGCC
>JAGQSE010000242.1:0-2238 GCA_020439725.1 Acidobacteriota bacterium | reverse complement strand
TTGACGAACATGGTGCGGGCGAGGCGGCGGGAGTCGGTTTGGATCGACTCGACGCGGTGGCGGCGGCGTTTGACGTAGAGGTCCAAGGCGCGCTCGACGGAGCGGGCGTCGGTGCGCGAGAGCTCGTCGGCGAGGACGGCGGCGGATTCCATGGCCATCGAGGCGCCGATGCCGGCGGTGGGAAGGAAGCCGGCGGCGGCGTCGCCGAGGAGCACGATGCGACCGCGGGTCCACTCGTGGGCGCGGACGTCGGACAGGCGCCAGAAGAAGAGCTCGGTGCCGTCGGGGGGTAGGGCGTCGAGCCAGGCGTCGACCATCGCGCCCATGCCGCGGAAACGCTCGCGCAGCCGCTCGCGGCGGCCGGGACCGGGATCCTCGAAGGAATCGCCCTCGGGGGCACCCGCGAAGATGCCGGCACCGTCGCGGGTCGGGTAGGCACCCACGAAACGGCCGGCGCCCCAATGCTCGACGAAGGTGTTGGCGGGCACCGTGGCGAGGTCCGCCCACCACACCCAGCCGCCCCAGCCGGTGTGGAAGTACGGCTGCTCCCCGAACACCTTGTGGCGCACCTGCGAGTGCAGACCGTCGGCGCCGACCACCAGGTCGTAGTGCTCCTTCGAGCCGTCGCTGAAGCGAACCTCGACGGTGGCACCGCGCTCCTCGAGCGCCTCGACGGTGGTGTCGAAGCGCAGGTCGGTGCCGGCGAGGCTGCCGTGGAGCAGCCGCACCAGCTGCGGCCGGGTACAGCTCAGGTTGGGGCCGAAGCGGTCGTTGATGGGCGCCATCGACCAGTGCTTGACCAGCTCGCCGTGGTCGTCCCGCACCTCGTACTCGTTGCCCTCGAGGCTCTCGGCGGCGAAGCGCTCGTAGAGGTCGAGCCCGTGGAGGACGCGGTAGCCGAGAGGCCACAGACCGAGCATGTAGCCGGCGTGTTCGAAGTTGGGGGCACGCTCGACGATGGTGGCTTCGACGCCGCGGCGGTGGAGCAGGGCGGCCAGCGTCATGCCGCCGATGCCGGCGCCGACGATCAGGATGCGCATGGGGATCTCCTCGTCTGTCAGGGGCCGCGCAGGAAGCGCTGCGGCCGCGGAGCACGTCCGGGGCCGGTCGGGCTCACACGAAACACGCTCCATCGACCACCATACCGCTTCCCCGGGCCGGTGCCAGGGGATTTGCCGTGACGCGGCCGTGTCGGTGGCCGGCGAGGCTCAGCCGAGGAGGCTCTCGAGGTCTTCTTTGGTCAGGTGCTTCATCATGCCGTCGTCGGTGCGGACGATGGCGTCCGCCAGGTCGCGCTTCTGGCGTTGCAGCTCGAGGATCTTCTCCTCGACGGTGTCGCGGCAAATCAGCCGGTAGGCGAGGACGCGGCGGGTCTGGCCGATGCGGTGGGCGCGGTCGATGGCCTGGGCCTCGGCGGCGGGGTTCCACCACGGGTCGAGGATGAAGACGTAGTCGGCGGCGGTGAGGTTCAAGCCCAGCCCGCCGGCCTTGAGGCTGATCAGGAAGACCGGGGGGCCGTCACCGTTCTGGAAACGCTCGACCCGCGCCTGGCGGTCGCGGGTCTGGCCGTCGAGATACTCGTACTCGAGCCCGGCGTGCTCGAGCCGCTGGCGGACGATGGCGAGCAGGCTGGTGAACTGCGAGAAGACCAGTGCGCGGTGCCCCTGGTCGCAGATCTCTTCGAGGCTCGGCAGCAGCACGTCGAGCTTGGCGCTGGCCTCGGCGGTGCGTTGCGGGTCGATGAGTCCGGGATGGCACGCGGCCTGGCGCAGCCGGAGGAGCGCCTCGAGAACCTGCATCTGCGAACCGCCGAGCCCGTGTTGGGCGACCCGCTCGAGGAGGGTCGCGCGGTAGTGGCCGCGGAGCTCGTCGTAGAGCCGGCGCTGGCGCGGCTCCATCTCGCAGAACAGGGTCTGCTCGGTCTTGTTGGGCAGGTCGCGGATCACCTGCTCCTTGGTGCGCCGCAGGATGAACGGACGCACCGCCCGCGCCAGGAGCTCGCGGCCGTCGTCGGGCAGGCCGTTGCCGTTGCCCTGGCCGATGAGCGAGCGGAAGGTCGAGCTGCGGCCGAGCATCCCGGGGTTCAGGAATTCGAAGAGCGACCACAGCTCGCCCAGATGGTTCTCGATGGGGGTACCGCTCAGCGCCAGGCGGTGGTGAGCCTGGAGCAAGCGGGCGGCCTTGGCGGCCTGGCTCGAGGCGTTCTTGATGGCCTGCGCCTCGTCGAGCACCACGTAC
>JAGQSE010000241.1 GCA_020439725.1 Acidobacteriota bacterium | reverse complement strand
GACCGGCTGGTGCGTCGGTCCGTCTTCGCCGAGGAAGATCGAGTCGTGGGTCAGGACGTGGATCGTGTGCACGCCCATCAGCGCACCCAGCCGGAGCGCCGGTCGCAGGTAGTCGGAAAAGATCAGGAAGGTGCCGCCGTAGGGGATCAGGAGCCGTGACAGCGCCATGCCGTTGAGCGCGGCCGCCATGGCGTGCTCGCGGACGCCGAAGTGGAAGTTCCGTCCCTCGCGGTGCGCCGGCGAGAAGAAGGGCTCGCCGTCCAGAGTGGTGTTGTTCGAGCCCGCCAGGTCCGCGGAGCCGCCGAGGAGTGACGGCACGTGGGCGGCGAGGGCGTTCAAGACCTTGCCCGAGGCGCTCCGCGTCGCGATGGCGCCGCCTTGCGGGTCGAAGGCGGGCAGGTGGTCGCGCCAGCCCGGAGGCAGAGTGCCCTCGAGACGGTGCCGGAGGTCCGTGGCGCTCTCGGGGTGGTCCTCGGCGTAGGCGTCGAGGCGTTCGTACCAGGCGCGGTGCAGCTCGGCGCCACCTTCCGCGGCGGGTCGGAACGCAGCCCGAACGCCGTCGGGTACCAGGAACGTGGGCTCTAGGGGCCAGCCGAGGTTCTCCTTGGTGAGCTGGACCTCGGCGGCCCCCAGGGGAGAGCCGTGGGCTTTCTCGCTGTCCTGCTTGTTGGGGCTGCCGAAGCCGATGTGGGTGCGGACGGCGACGAGCGACGGGCGCTCGGTCTCCGCCTCGGCGGCCTGCGCGGCGCGCTCGAGAGCGTCGAGGTCGTTGCCGTCCTCGACCCGCTGGACGAACCAGCCATAGGCCTCGAAGCGCTTCGCGACGTCCTCGGTGAAGGCCACGTCGGTGCTGCCGTCGATGGTGATCCGGTTGTCGTCGTAGAACACCTTGAGACAGCCGAGGCGCTGGTGACCGGCGAACGAGGCCGCCTCCGAGGCGACGCCCTCCATCAGGTCGCCATCGCTGGCGACGACCCACACCCGGTGATCGAAGAGCGGGAACCCGTCGCGGTTGAAGCGGGCCGCCAGGTGCTCGCGGGCAATGGCCATGCCGACGGCGGTGGCGAGACCCTGCCCGAGCGGCCCCGTGGTGGTCTCGACGCCGGGCGTCAGACCGTATTCGGGGTGACCGGGGGTCTTCGAGCCGAGCTGGCGGAACCGCCGCAGCTCGTCCATGGGTAGGTCGAAGCCCGCCAGGTGGAGCAGCCCGTAGAGCAAGGCCGAGGCGTGACCGCAGGACAGTACGAAGCGGTCGCGGTCGGGCCAGGCCGGGTCCTCGGGGTCGTGGCGAAGGTGCCGCGTCCACAGGACGTAGGCCAGCGGCGCCAGCCCCATGGGGGCGCCGGGATGGCCCGAGTTGGCCTGCTCGACCATGTCCACGGCGAGGAATCGCAGCGTGTTGACGGCGGTCTGGTGAGCGGGATCGCGGTGGAGATCGGTCGCGGTCTCGAGGGGTTCGGGCATGAGGCCTCTCGCAGCTGTACGGGGATCGCGGCGGGGGGATCCGGGTCCTTGGTGGGGGTGCTTCAGGGCATCCCGAGGGCGCAGCGTCGGCATCGGAAGGATAGACCGGCGGCGGCCCAAGATCCAGCCCGGCGCGGCGCCGCTCGAGATCTTGTGCTTTGACTCCACGGGGCGAAGGTGCTAAAACTCCCTGTCTCTCGACCCCCGCGGAGAGGTGCCGGAGTGGTCGATCGGGGCTGCCTGCTAAGCAGTTGTTCGGGGCAACCTGAACCGAGGGTTCGAATCCCTCCCTCTCCGCCATTACTTGGCCGCCGTCACTTGGCCGCCAATCCTCAGCCCCCAATCCTCGGCCCCAGAGCCATCCCCTCGGAATCCGAACCCGACAGGCCCGCTACGAGCCTTCCAGGAAACTGATGCCATGAGTCCTGAGCCCACCGGCAAGACCGCCCTCGAGGGTCCGGTCCGGGTCCGCTTCGCCCCCTCCCCGACGGGATTTCTCCACGTCGGCGGCGCGCGCACGGCGATCTACAACGACCTCTTGCGCCAGAGCCTCGGCGGCACCTTCGTGCTGCGTATCGAAGACACCGACCGCGAGCGCTCGAACCAGGCGATGATCGAGCAGATCTGCCAGGGCCTCGAGTGGATCGGGGTCGAGTGGGACGAGGGACCGCTGCTCCAGAGCGACGGCGTCGAGCGGCACCGCGAGGCGGCGCGCCGGCTGGTCGAGGCGGGGCAGGCCTACTACTGTTTCCGGACTCCCGAGGAGCTCGACGAGGCGCGCCAGGCGGCGGAAAAGCGGGGGGTGATCTTCCGGTATCGCGAGGTGTTCGAGCCGCCCTCGCCCGCCGAGGCCGAGCGCCGCCGCGCCGCCGGCGAGCCCTGTGCCGTGCGCTTCCGCATGCCCGAGGAGGACATCCGCATCGTCGACCTGGTGCGCGGCGAGGTGGCCTTCCCGGCCGAGTCCCTCGATGACTTCATCATCCTGCGCTCCGACGGCTCGCCGACCTATCACCTGTCGGTGGTGTGCGACGACATCGAGATGGCCGCGACCCACGTCGTGCGCGGTGAGGATCACCTGTCGAACACCCCCAAGCACGTCGGCCTCTTCCGTGCCCTCGGCGCGCCGGTGCCGACCTTCGGCCACCTGCCGCTGATCCTCGGCTCGGACCGCAAGCGGCTGTCGAAGCGCACCGGAGCCACCTCGGTGGAGGAGTTCCGCGACCAGGGGCTGTTGCCGCAGGCGTTGTACAACGCGCTGGCGCTCCTCGGCTGGTCCCCTGGCGACGACCTCGAGGTCATGCCGCGGGAGGAGATGATCGCGCGCTTCACCGTCGAGCGGCTCAATGCCGCCGCGGCGGTCTTCGATCGCGACAAGCTCGCCTGGATCAACGGCCAGTACATGTCCGGCTTGCCCCTCGAGGAGCTCCTGCCGCATCTCGAGCCGTTCCTCGAGGAGGTCGGTCTGGGCGGTCTCGAGGGTGCCTCCCGCGAGCGCCTTGCCGTCGTCGCGGACCTGCTGCGCACCCGCGCCCACACGCTGCGCGAGCTCGCCGCCTTCGCCGTCGCCTATTTCAAGGAGCGTGTCGCCTACGACCCCGAGGAGTGCGCCAAGTTCCTCGGCCAGGACGACCTGCCGGCGCAGCTCGAGCGGCTCGCGGCGCGATTCGGCGCCCTCGAAGCCTTCGAGGTCGAGGGTCTCGAGCGCGAGCTGCGCGCTCTCGCGGAGGAGGTGGGGGTCAAGGCCGGGGTGCTGATCCATCCGACGCGGATGGCGCTGACGGGATCGAAGGCCGGTCCGAGCCTGTTCGACGTGGTCGCGGTCATGGGCCGCGAGGCGACTCTTCGCCACTTGACGAACTTCGCCGCGTTCCTCCGCAGCGCCGGAACGTAGCGCCCGAGGTCAGCGCCCGAGCTCAATGGGCTAGGTCGCGGGCGGTGGGCAGCAAGCCGAAGCCGTCCGCGTCGCGCACCGCCGAGATCACCGCCCCCGCCACCGCCTGCTCGGCGAGCACCGCCACCTGGTGCAGGTGCGCGGGCTTCGTCGCCGTCGACAGCGCCGCCACCAGGTCGCCGTCGTAGAGCGACAGACACGGGCGGATCGTCCGATACAGCCCGCCGAAGGCCATGTGGCAGACCTTGGTCAACGCCAGCTTGGACAGCGCCGCGTCGGTCAAGACCACCGCCAGCGTGGTATTCCCTTCCCAAACGTGCTCGGTCTCCGGTGGCAACGCCGCCAGCACCCGCTCGGCGTGGGCCAGCTCGTGGCCGTCGGGTTCGGTCCGGCAGCCGGCGATGACGGTCCCTTTCTCGGGATCGTGGACGTCGCCGAAGGCGTTGACCGCCACCAACGCCGCCACGGTGACCCCGCCGGGTACCTCGTAGGACGCGAAGCCGATTCCCGACTTCATGCCGGAAGCGGGGCCCAGGGCCTTGCCGACGGTGGCGCCGGTGCCGGCGCCGACACTACCCGTCGGGACTCTCGAACCGGGTTCGAAGCCATCCGCCGAAGCCAGGGCTCGCCTTACCAGCTCGGGGCCTGGTGCGGCGTTCGGATCTCCGAAGGCGAGGTCGAAGAGGATCGCGGTGGGAACCAGCGGGACCGGCCTGAGACCTGTCGCGAATCCCTTGCCGCGGCGCGCCAGCTCATCGGCGACGGGACCGCCGCAGTCGAGGCCGAAACCGCTGCCGCCGGCGAGCACCAGCGCGTGAGCGCGGTTCGCGATGTGGTGCGGGTGGATCAGCGAGTCGAACTGGCGGGTGCCGGTGGCCGAGCCGCGCAGGTCCGCTGCGGCCACGGCGCCGTCGGGGCACAGGACCACCGTGACCCCCGTCTTGCCCTCGAGGTCGCTGCCGTGACCGATTCCGAAGCCGGCGATGGTCAGGTCCTGGCGCTCCGGAGGCAGGGGTGGTGGTGTCGGCATGGTGGGCGTCTCCAGACGGGATCCTACCGCGGTCCCCAACGAGAAACCGCCCGCGGAGCGCAGGGCTCGGCGGGCGGTTCTCGGAATCACGACCGGGCGGTCAAGCCCGTGCCGTCGATCGCGGGGTGCTCACTCCTCGAAGGCCTGGACCTTGAGGTTGGAATAGGTCCAGCCGAGGGGCGGCTGGTAGGCGCCCTCGTCCGCCGGCCGCTCCTGGCCGAGGAGCAGGGCGACGGGCTTGCCGTTGTCCGAGATGTCGCGGAAGGTGATGTTGGTCGAGGCGCGATAGAAGATCGAGCCGGCCCGCGAGACCTCGATGTTGAAGCGCCCGGTAGAGGCGTCGTAGACGATGTGGACGTGGACCGTCTGGTTGGGAGTCCACGGACCGTCGCCCTTGAAGTCGGTGTGGTCGCCGCGGTCGAGGATCGTCCTGCCGTTGCTGCCGCGGGCGAAGAGCGCGAAGTAGAGCGGCGGACCACCGAGGCGCCGCATGCTGCAGATGGCGTGGAACAGGCCGTTCTGGAACTTGCGGATCGTCAGGTCGAAGTCGATGGTGACGCGGGCGTAGGAGATGCCCGGCTCGAGCGGCAGCGGCAGCTGGCGGATCGAGTCGTTGGCCACCGGGTTGAAGAAGTTCCCGGGCAGGTCGATGGTCGGGATCGGCGGCTCGTCACCGGGGCGGATCAGGTCCGAGGCCAGCGAGTCGGCGGGCTGGACGACGATCAGCTGGTTGGCGCCGTCCTGCCAGATGGTGCCGTAGGAGTAGTAGTCCTCGGCGCAGCTGATCAAGGCGCGACCGCCACCGAGATCACCGACCCCGATGAGGCCGAAGACGTCGTCGAACTCGCGGTGCGACACCGGGAAGAGCGTGGTGACGAAGGTGTTGACCAGCGACGAGCCATCGGCCTTGAAGATCGAGATCGAGCACTCGTTGGGCTCTGGCGACAGGTTGAGGATGCCGATGTTGGTGAACGTGCCCGAGGTGCTGTTCTGGAGGCCGGTGAGGGTCGAGAAGATGCCGCCGGGGATCACGTCCTCGGAGCCCACCGAGGGCATCCGCGCGGTCGACAGCAGCTTGCCGTTGGCGTCGAAGACACGCAGCCGCGAGGTGATGTTGAGCTGCGGCGCGCCGGTGATCTCGAGCATGCCGAGCTCGCCTTCCTGGACGACGCCGTTGACCAGGATGGTGGCGCCGGCGGGCACGCCGACGGAGTCATAGACGATCTCCTCGGGGCGGTCGGTACCGTCGGTCTGGGTCGGGATGAAGTAGGACTCGAAACGGCGGCCCTGGGCGCCGGCGTTGGAGACCCAGACCTCGGTCTGGAACTGCTTGCCGTTGAGGGCTCGATTGGAGACCTCGGGCAGATAGATCGTCCCGGCGCTGGCGGGGAGCGTGGCGAAGGCGGCGAGAGCTGCGCAGAAAAGCACCGTCCGTCTCATGGTCTGACCTCCAAAGATCGCTTGGAAAGCAAGGAAGGCTGGCGCGTGGCCGTGGGGTGGATGGTAGGGAGTCTTCATCAGGCCGTGTCAGCCCCGGCCGTCGTCGCGCTGAACGCGCCGAACGGGGCCAGCAAGTGCGTCGGGCCAAAAAGCTAGAAAAGCATAGCAGAAGAATGGGCAAGAAGCCATAGTTTGTGGGACTTTACGACCCGAGGTGAGATTGAATGCTCATCTATCTCGGTGTGTGGGCGGTCTCTCTCGAAGCTGATGCAGCATGATCGATATCGCTTACGGGTGGCGGGCCGACGCCGTCACGGCCGAGGTTGCCAGGTCGTCCCGGATCGCCGAGAATGGAGAGCGATGCGCAAGATCAAGCCCTTCCACGCCCTCGCCTTCGTCCTGGTCTTCTCCGGTGCGGTCCTCTTCCTCCAGTTCGCCCTCGGCGGCGGTCTCGGTCATCCCGGCTTCGATCGCGTCGCGCCGGGCCGTGACGGCACGGTGCGCGTCTCGGTGGCCGACCTGGAGCCCAAGGAAGTGCGTTTCTACCACTTTCTCAACCCGGCCAACCAGGAAGTGCACTTCTTCATCGGTCGCGACGAGCAGGGGCAGCTGGCGGTTGCCTTCGACGCCAACGAGATCTGCTACAAGGCGAAGCGAGGGTATCGGGCCGAAGGCGCGTGGGTGGTGTGCAACAAGTGCGACAAGTCCTTCCGCCTCGCCGAGGTCAACGCCGGCGGCGGTGGCTGCAAGCCCGTGCCGCTGCCGTTTTCGCTCGATGGCCAGGCCGTGGTGCTGACGGAGAGCGACCTCCTGCGCGGCTGGCGCCTGTTCCGCTGATTCCCGCCGGGCGGCGGGACGAGCTCCCGAGCCGGCTTGCGCGCCTCGCCCGGACGCCCTCTCAGGGTGTATAGTTCGGCCCTTGCCGTCCAAGGTGCACGACGCTCCCCCCGCGTGGTATACCTTGCCTGCCACGGGCGGCGGCTCCGTCCGAGGTGGCGTCGGCCTCTCGAGGTCGGCACCGCAATCCAGGTAGGCGAAGCGGTGGGGTTCTTCCGGGCCTGTGCCGGGTTGCCGTAGAATCATGCGTTCAACGGGTGCGGAGAGCCTCCTGCGGCGTCCTGCCAGATCCGGAGAGGTAGACGATGACGTCCCAAGACTTCGTTCTCTACGAAGAAGAGTTCCAACGCCTGGAAGAGGCGTTGCGGCGCCTGCGCCAGGAATCCAACAGCAAAGCGGTCTTTCTGATCGACAAGAACGGTCAGCAGATCGCGGCGGCGGGTGAGCTCGACCAGTTCGACACCACCTCGTTGGCTTCGCTCACCGCCGGCAACGTCGCCGCTACCGACGGCCTCGCCAAGCTGATCGGCGAGCGCGAGTTCTCGGTGCTCTTCCACGAAGGCCAGCAGGACCACATCCATATCTCCATCGTCGCCAAACGGGCGATCCTGGTCGTCATCTTCGACGACCGGTCGTCGCTGGGGCTCACCCGCCTCAGAGTACGCCGGGCCAACGTCGACCTGGAGCGGATCTTCGACGCCATGGCCCAGAAGAGTCAGGTTGGACTGGTCGGGACCGCGGAAGCGAGCCCTTTCTCCGAGATCACCGACGAGGACATCGACGCCCTGTTCAGCGAGTGACGGGGCAGGGGCCGAGAGACAGGGCGGCCTGCCGCGGACCGCTCGAGCCGGCACCATCTCTCCCCAGGAGCGTTCGAGATCCCATGATGCACCGCTTCATCCGAGGTTCGTAGCATGGCGTTCATCAATTACGCCAGTAAGGAAATCAACTGCAAGATCGTCTACTACGGCCCCGGCCTGGGCGGGAAGACGACCAACCTGCAGTTCATCTACAACAAGACGTCGCCCGAGGCGCGGGGCAAGATGATCTCCCTCGCCACCGAGGCGGACCGCACCTTGTTCTTCGATTTCCTCCCGCTGGACCTGGGCACGATCCGCGGGTTCACCACCCGCTTCCACCTCTATACCGTTCCCGGCCAGGTGTTCTACGACGCCAGCCGCAAGCTGATCCTCAAGGGGGTCGACGGCGTGGTCTTCGTGGCCGACAGCCAGGAAGAGCGGATGGAGGCCAACATCGAGTCGATCCGCAACCTCGGGGTGAACCTCGAGGAGAACGGGTTCGATCTGAAGACGATTCCCTACGCCCTGCAGTTCAACAAGCGCGACCTGCCCAACGTCGTGCCCGTGGACGAGATGTACCGCATCTTGAACTACAAGCGCGAGCCCACCTTCGAGGGCATCGCGACCACCGGCAAGGGAGTCTTCGACACCCTCAAATCCGTTGCCAAGCAGATCCTGATCGAGCTGCGCAAGCGATAGACCAGAAGGTGAAAGCCGACATGGCCAAAGACTGGCAGAAGAACGAGATCACCTACCTCAAGCGCTACGCCGAGACCAAGAGCCTCGAGGAGCTGGCGGAGCGTTTCGACACCACCCAGGACGAGGTCCGGCATCAGCTCCAGGGCCTCGGACTCCATGTCAAGAGCAGCGCCCCCGGCGGCGGTATGTACGACGATCCGGCGGTGGATCAGTTCGCCGAGGCGATGAAGCTCCTCCAGGCGGGGGAGTGGGCCAAGGCCAAGGAGGCTTTCGAGCCCGTCGTCGCGGACTCGGACCTACCCGACGTCGCCGAGCGGGCGCGGCAGATGATCCGCGTCGCGGAGCATCACCTCGCCGCGGCGGCCAAGATCGAAGACGACTTCCTCGCCGCGGTCTTCGAGAAGAACCAGGGCCACTTCGACGCCGCCTTGAAGCTGTGCGCCAAGCACAAGGACGAGGAACGCTTCGTCTACCTCGAAGCCTCGATCTTCGCGCTGCGCAAGAACCTCGGGGATGCCGTGACCGCGCTGACTCGGGCGGTTGAAATGAACCCCAAGAACCGCGTCTATGCCTACCACGACCCGGACTTCGAAGCGATCCGCAGGAAGCCCGAGCTCGAGGGCTTCTTCGAAGTCCGCTGAGGGCGACGCTGCGCGCGGCCGGCTGGTGGCCGTGGGGGGCGGCAGCGGTCTCGCCGTCGTCCTGCGCGGTCTCAAGCACCTGGTCGGCACCGGGTCCCTGCGCCGGCTGACGGCGGTGGTGACGGTCACCGACGACGGGGGCTCCTCGGGTCGTTTGCGCCGCGACTTCGGCGTCCTGCCACCCGGCGACATCCGCAACTGCATCGTCGCCCTGGCCGACGACGAGGATCTCCTCGCCCGCCTCTTCCAGTACCGCTTCCCCAATGGCGAGGGGCTCTCGGGTCACTCCTTCGGCAATCTCTTCTTGACCGCCCTGACGGGGATCACCGGCGACTTCTACCAGGCGGTCCTGACCGCCGAGTCGATCCTCTCGGTGCGCGGCAAGATCCTGCCGGCGACGCTCACCGATGTCCGCCTTCGGGGCCGCGGCCGCTCGGGCGCGGTTTACGAGGGTGAGGTGGCGGTGGGTCATTCGGGCGAGCCCCTCGAAGCGCTCGAGCTCGAGCCCGCGGCGCCGGTGGCCTTCGAGCCGGCGGTGTCGGCCATCCGGGCGGCGGACCTGGTGCTCCTCGGCCCCGGCTCGCTCTACACCTCGATCCTCCCCAACCTGATGATCCCGGGCATCCGGAGCGCGATCCGCGACAGCGGGGCGCCGGTGGTCTTGCTTCTCAACCTCATGACCCAGCCCGGCGAGACCGACGGCATGGACGCCTCCGCCCATCTCGAGGCCATCGAGCGCCATGCCGGCGAAGGGCTGGTCGACGCGGTCATGGTCCACGACGGCGAGTTGCCACCCGGCCCCCTGACACACTACGCTCAGACCGGTTCGCGGCCGGTGGTCGTGGACCGCGCTCGTATCGAGGCTCGGGGAGTCCAAATCCTGCCACGAGATCTCCTTGCCGAGGGCTCATTGTTACGCCACGATCCAGCGAAGCTCAGCGGCGTGGTGCTCGACCTGATGGCCGGCACCGCCGGTTGAGCGGTTTGTCCGGCGGCGCGGCTCCTGGCGCCCGGACTCCGATTGCGAAAGGGTGATGACCGTGTCCGATTCCGTGATCCGACCTCGTATCGCGGTGGTCCTGGCCGCCGGCCGTGGGACCCGTATGCGCTCGGAGCTGCCCAAGGTGCTGCACCCGGTGGCCGGGCGGCCGATGATCTCGTGGGTCCTGGACGCCGCGCGAGCCGCCGGCTGCCGCCGCATCGTGGTGATCGTCGGGCACGGCGCCGAACGGCTGCGCGCCGCGGTGGCGGCGCCGGACGTGGTCTTCGTCACCCAGGAGCCGCAACTGGGTACCGGGCACGCCCTGGCCCAAGCGGCGCCGGCCATCGAGGGCGCGGCGCAGCTCCTGGTCTTGTCCGGCGACGTGCCGCTGGTCTCGCCGCGCACTCTCGAGAAGCTGGTCGCCCCTTCGGCCTGGGGCGCGCTAGCGGTGGCTGAGCTCGACCGGCCGGAGCGTCTCGGCCGCGTCCTCGCGGCGGCCCACGGTGGTCTCGAGCGCATCGTCGAAGCCGCCGACGCGAGCCCCGAGGAGCTCGAGGTACGCACGGTCAATGCCGGGCTCTACGCGCTGCCGGCGCCGGAGATCTTCTCCTATCTCGACCGTCTCGACGACCACAACGCCCAGGGCGAGCTGTACCTCACCGACGCGGTGGGCGCTGCGGCGGCGGACGGCGAGCGGCTCGAGCTGGTGCCCCTGGACGACCCGTCGGAGGCCTGGGGCGTCAACACCCGGCGCCAGCTCGGCGAGGTCCACCGGCGCCTCCTCGAACGGCATCTCGAAGCGCTGATGGATGCGGGGGTGACCGTCCTCGACCCGGCGCGCACGGTGGTCGAGCCGCAGGTCGAGGTCGGTGCCGACACGGTGCTCCACCCGGGGGTTTCGCTCCTCGGCAAGACCCGCGTCGGCCGCGGCTGCACGCTGCACCAGGGCGCGTGGCTCCACGACACCGAGCTCGGCGACGGCGTGACGGTCAAGCCCTACTCGGTCCTCGACGGCGCCAAGGTGGGGCCGGCGAGCCAGGTCGGCCCCTTCTCGCGCCTGCGCCCCGGTGCCGATCTCGGCCATGGGGTGGCGGTGGGGAATTTCGTCGAGGTCAAGAACTCGCGGCTCGCCGACGGGGTCAAGGCGGGGCACCTGGCGTACCTGGGCGACGCGGAGATCGGTCCGGAGGCCAATATCGGTGCCGGCGTCGTGACCTGCAACTACGACGGCCAGAAGAAGCACAAGACCAAGATCGGCAAGGGCGCCTTCGTCGGTAGCGACACGATGTTGGTGGCACCGGTCACCGTCGGCGACGATGCGGTCACCGGTGCCGGCTCGGTGATCACCCAGGACGTCCCCGACGGTGCCTTGGGGGTCGGCCGCGGCCGCCAGCGGGTGATCGAGGATTGGGCCCGCCGCCGCGCGCGGCACGAGGAGAGCTGAAGCATGTGTGGAATCGTCGGCTACGTCGGTCATCGTGAGGTCGTCCCGCTGCTCATCGACGGGCTGCGCAAGCTCGAGTACCGCGGCTACGACTCCGCTGGGGTGGTGGCGGTGGACGGTGGCCACTTCGAGTTCGCCAAGGCGGAGGGCAAGCTCGGTCGCCTGGTGACCAAGCTCGAGAGCGAACCGGTTTCGGGCCGCTACGGCTTGGGCCACACGCGCTGGGCGACCCACGGGGTGCCCAGCGAGCGCAACGCCCACCCGATGTTCGACGCCCGCCGCAGGCTGGCGGTGATCCACAACGGCATCATCGAGAACTTCCTCGAGATCAAGCACCGCTTGCAGAAGGACGGTTGGGAGTTCCACTCGGACACCGACACCGAGGTGGTGGCCAACCTGATCTCCTCCTACCTCGACGGCGACCTCGAGACGGCGGTGCGAAGCGCGGTCGCCGAGCTCGAGGGCATGTACGCCATCGCCGTGGTGTCGAAGGAGAGCGAGGGCGAGGAGATCCTCGCGGTCCGCCATGGACCACCGTTGGTCCTCGGGCTCGGCGACGGCGAGCAGTTCCTGGCCTCGGACCCGGCAGCGCTTCTCGCCTACACCAAGGACGTGATCTTCCTCGAGAACGACGACCTGGCCCGCTTGACCCCCGAGGCCATCGAGATCCAGGACCGGGCCGGCAACCCCCTCGGGCGTGACGTCCGGCCGGTCCAGCGGCTCACCTGGGATCCCATCCAGGCGGAGAAGGGCGGCTACAAGCACTTCATGCTCAAGGAGATCCACGAGCAGCCCCAGGCCATCCAGGACACCTTCGCCGGGCGCGTCGACTTCGAGCAGCGGCGCATCGACCTCGAGATCCCTCGCGAGGTGGTCGAGGGCGTCCGGCGGCTCCACGTTCTCGCCTGCGGCACCTCGTGGCACTCGGGGCTGGTGGGGAAGTTCCTGATCGAGGAGCTGGCGCGGATCCCCGTCGAGGTCGACTACGGCTCCGAGTACCGCTACCGCGCGCCGCTGGTGGACGACCGGGTGCTGGCGGTGGGCATCTCGCAGAGCGGCGAGACCGCCGACACGCTGTCGGCGATGGAGGCGGCGCGGCAGCGGGGGGCGCGGCTGGTGTCGGTGTGCAACGTCCTGGGCAGCCAGGCGACGCGGATCTCCGACGGCGTGGTCTACACCCACGCGGGCCCGGAGATCGGCGTCGCCTCGAC
>JAGQSE010000240.1 GCA_020439725.1 Acidobacteriota bacterium | reverse complement strand
GACACCGGCATCGGGATCGACCCCGCCGAGTGCGAGCACATCTTCGAGCGCTTCTACCGCGCCGATGGCGCCCGCGCCAACACCGGCGGCCTCGGGCTGAGCGTCGTCCGCTGGGTGGTCGAGCACCACGGCGGCAGCGTTTCCATCCTCGATCGCGAAGGTCCCGGCGCCGTCTTCGAGGTCCGGCTGCCGCGTCGCGACGCCGCGTCTCAGGGCGTCGGCTGACCAGGGCGCTGACGCAGCTGCTGCAGCCGGCGCTCGCGAAAGCGCTGGCGGAGGGCCTCGGGGGCCGGCCCCTGACCGTCCACATGGCGGCCGATGACCGACAGGAACCGGCGGTACTCCTCGATCTGCCGGTCGTCGAGGGATTCCCGCGACTTCATCACCGCATCGATCAGAAGCTCCTGGCGGGTGCGGAAGAGCTCGCCGGAACGCTCCGCGAGCTCGGCGAGGCGCCGCCCGTCGGGATGCCGCGAGCCGAGCTCGCGCCGCAGCTCGAACTGGACCCGGGTGCTCTCGCGGTGGTTGGCCACCAGCGCGTGGAAGAGCCCACGCTGGATCTGGGCGAAATCGCTGGCCGCCTGGCCCTCGAGCCCCAAGCGCTCCACCAGGCGGCGGAGCGCCGGCTCGGGGATCTCGCCGGGGGCGAGGGTCGTGGCCTGGGGCGCCGGGGGCGGCTCCGGGCGACGATGGAGCGCCAGGGTCGCCAGGATGCCGACGTTTACGCCCAACGACAGCAGCAGCCCCAAGACCAACCAGGGACGCCTCACCGGCGGACCTCCGTCTCGCCGAAGACCTCGTCGACGGCCCGCCAGTACTCGTCCGCCAGGCTCGACGCCGGCGGCGCGAGGTCGTCGTCGCCGGCGGCGGCGATCTCGCCCGAGGTCGTCCCAGGCCACGCCGTGGCGGCTCCGGACGGGTCGAGGACCGTGGTGAGCCGGGCCCCCACGCCGATGCCCAGGGCCAGGCCCAGCGACACCGCCGCCACCGCCCAGCGCGGCTTGACGGCCCCCGGCGTCCGCCGCGCCCGCGCCACCACACGGCCGGTGAAGCCCACCGGCACCGGTGCCGGTGGCGGCAGCTCGAGACCGTTCCACGCCGCTTCGAGCTCGCCGAGGCGCGCCGCGAGCGCCGGTTCCCCGGCCAGCCTCCGGCGCAGCTCCGACGCCTCCGCCCCGGGCAGCTCGCCGTGCAGCAGACGCATCAGCTGGCGATCGGTGGTGTGCTCCATCTCGTCCCTCCTCGCCTGAAACCCGTCAACCGGCCTCTTCTTGCGCCGCTTCGATGCGGCGCATGGCGCGGAACAGCCGGCTCTCGACGGCCCCTTCGGTGATCTCCAGCACCTCCGCCACCTGCCGGTAGCTCAGCCCCTCGAACTTGGCGAGCACCAGCACCGAGCGCTGCCCCGGAGGCAGCCGGTCGATGGCCTCCCGGGTCCGGCGCCAACGACGCCGCGCCTCGTGCTCCCGTCCGGGATCGGCGCGGCTGTCCGGGGGGTCGATCTCCGGCTCCTCGGCACGCCGTGGCGCGAAGCCGACGAAGCGCACGATACGCCGGCGGCGCAGCTGGTTGAGGCAGTGGTTGGTGGCGATGCGATAGAGCCAGGTGGAGACCTGACCCCGCGGCTTGAAGCTCGCGGCCTTGCGATAGGCCTTGAGGAAGGTCTCCTGCGCCGCGTCGCGGGCCTCCTCGGGGTTGCCGAGCAGACGCTCGCAGAGGTGCAGCAGACGCTCCTGGTTGCGCTCCACGAGCTCACCGAACCCGCCGTCGTCGCCGGCCGCGACGCGGGCAAGGACCACCCGGTCCGGGTCGTGAGCCTCCGCGAGCCCTTCCTCGGTGACCACCACACCGCCTGGAACCCACGACGCCACGAAACCCTGCGCCGGATCGCGGTCCCGGCCCTCAGGCGCGCAGACCCTGGAGCTGCTGGAGCAGCACCGTCGCCGCCGCGAAGCGACCGGCCGGCTGCTTTTCGAGGCAGCGCAGGATGATGGCCTCGAGCCCCCGCGGCATCTCGGGCCACAGCTCCGACGGGGCTACGGGCTCGTTGCGGATGTGCGCCAGCGCGATCTCCATGGGAGACGAGCCGGTGAAGGGCAGCGAGCCGGTGAACATCTCGTAGAACACCACGCCGCAGGCGTAGATGTCGGCGCGGGCGTCTGGTTCTTGACCCTGGAGCTGCTCCGGCGCCAGGTAGTGGGGCGTGCCCACCACCGAACCCGGCGCCGTCTGCCCCGGGTTCGCGCGGCGGATCGGCCGCGCGATGCCGAAGTCCATGAGCTTGGCGTTGCCGGCGCTGTCGATGATCAGGTTCTCGGGCTTGATGTCGCGGTGCAGCACGCCGACCTCGTGGGCCGCCACCAGCCCCGCGCACAGCTGCCGCGCCAGCCGCAGCGCCGCCGAGTAGGGCAGCCGGCCGGTCTGCTCGAGGAGATAGCGGAGCGTCAGCCCGCGGACGTACTCCATCGAGATGTAGGGAATCCCCTCCACCTCGCCGAAGTCGAAGGTGCGCAGGACGTTGGGGTGCGTGATGCGACGGGCCAGCTTGAGCTCGCTCTTGAGCCGCTCCTGGGTCTCGACGTCGACCAGCGCACCGGGCTTCAGGGTCTTGACCGCCACCAGGTCGTCGAGCTCGCGGTCGCGCGCCTTGTAGACCACGCCCATGCCGCCGGCGCCGAGCACCGAGAGGATCTCGAAGCGATGGTCGAGGACCGATCCGGGAGCGAGCTCCGCCAAGGTGCCCCGGCCCTCGGTCCGCGGCACCGGCTGGAGCTGCGAGGTGGGCGCCGAGGGCTGCGCCACCCGGCCCGCCTGGTCGGCGTCGAGGGCGTAGAGCGGCTGGGTGCTCAGGATGCCGTTGCTCGGTTGGAGATCGATCCCGGCCTGGGCGAAGCTCGGCGCGAGGCTCCGGTGGAGGCCGCGGGACATCAAGATGTCGCCGGGGGCCGTCTCGCGCATCAACCCCTCGAGCTCCTGCACCGGCAGTCCCACCAGCGCCCGCGCAGGCTGCTCGCCCCACACCACCGAGCCGGCGACGACCTCGCCGTCGGTGAGCGCCACCGCCGGCGGCTCGGTCTGGTCGAAGGCGTTCTCCGGGGTCCCCAGGTGCTGCACCAGCTCGCTCGCCGCGGCCAGCGCCCGCAGGCCCCGGCCATCCCCCTCGAAGCGCGCCAGCACACGGTGGCCGTTGACCGACTCGACACGGCCATGGTGGGTGCCGACCACCGTCGCCACCCGCCGCAGGTCGCGGCCGAAGCGCTCGAGGGTGGGTCCCGGAGCGTTCCGCCCGGCGCTGGCGTAACGCCGCAGCTCGATCCCCATCAGCGTCACCTTGCGCTGCTCCGGGCTCGTCATGGCCTCGCCGGCCCGGCCGGGCTCGGGTAGGTGGCGCGACAGATCGAGCACGTAATCCTCGATGTCACGCTTCTCGCGCAGGTCCGACAGCAGCGAGTCGAAGGCCGTCGACAGGCGTCCCACCTCGTCGTTGCCCTGGATGCTGAGCGAGCGGTCGTAATCGCCCTGGGCCGCCGCCTCCGCCGCCGAGGTCAGCTCGGTCAGCGGTCGGAGCGTCCGCCGTGACAACAGCCACGACAACAGCACCGCCAGGAGCAGGGCGACCAGCCCGGCGAGCAGCACGTCCCGTTGGATCAGCCGGAAGTCGGCGAGCTCGGCGTCCAAGGAGATCAGGCCGACGGTGGCGCCGATGGTCTTGCCGCCGACGTCGCGGAGCGGCGTGACGTAGGCTTCGTAGCGGCTCCCCAGGTCGAGGGAGTACTTGGGTTCCGGCTCGCCGCGCTCCATCACCCGCTCGACCAGCGCCTGGTCCGCCTGGAGCTGGCGCACCAGCTCATCCGACAAGGCCGCGTCGAGGGTCGTCGCCTGAACCCCGAGCCCACCGGTGTCGCGGGTCAGGAAGACGATGTCGGTGCCGCTGATGCGCTTGACGTCGCGGGCCAGGTCGTCACCGACCAGGTTGGCCACCACCAGGAAGCCGTACAGGTCGAAGCCCTGGACCAGCGGTACCACCACCGCCTGGTGGAGCGCGCCGCGCTCCTCCCAGAACCCCGAGGCGCTGCCGTTGCCGTCGGCGGCGGCCCGGAACAGCGGCACCTGCGACAGGTCGGTCCCCCCGGCTCCGGGATCGTCGGTGCGGGCGATGAGCTGACCGTCGGGATCGAGGACCACGGCGAAGTCGAAGCGCAGGTCCTCGCGCAGGTCCTGGCGCCGGTCCTCGAGCAGGTCGAGGATCGAGCCGCGGTCGACGGCTCCGCCGAGACTACCCAACAGCCCCCCACCGGTGGCCTCGACGATGTAGCCCATGAAGGTCGAGTTGCGCGAGAAGGCCTCGGAGATGGCGCGCAGGACCTCGAAGCGCTGGTTCTGGTAGTCCACCTGCACCGAGCGGCTGCTGGCCAGCGATCGGTCGACGGCCCGCTGGGCGATCTGGTTGCTCCGGACGTAGGTGACCAGGATCGCTCCACCCACCGCGACGATGATGAGCAGGGCGGAGATGAGGAAGAGCTTGACCCCCAGGGACAGGCCCAGACGACGCTTAGCGGTAGCGCTGGCCACGTTCACCTCGCTGGTAGGGTTTGCCGAATTTGTTGCTGTGCTTGGGCACCCGCGGCCGCACCACCTCGAGCGGGATCTCGACGGGTGCCTTGGTCGGGATGGCGAGCTGCTGGCTCCAGGGTTTGGCCCGCTCCTGCCAGACGGTCAACCGTCCAGGACCCGGCGGCAGGTTGTCGAGCCGGAAGTTGCCCCGCGCGTCCGGAGAGACGTAGAACGGCGTGTCGAGGACCAGGATGTAGCCCACCATGTCGTAGTGGACGTTGCAATAGACCCGCACCAGGCCCAGCCGGTCGAAGGTCCACTCCTTGCCCTCGCCCTTCTTGTAGAAACCGAGATCGAAGGAGTTGCCCGAAGAGACCGAGAAGACGTTGTGCAGGATCGGGTCCTGATTGGGGAACGAGACCGTCGAGCCGACGGTCACCGGCAGCACGCGCGGCCGGAACTCCTTGTCCACTGTGACCATCCGCGGCGGCCGATCGAGGGGCCGCACGGGCGGTGCCTCGGAAGGCTGGAAGAAGACCACGGCGTCCCGGATCTCCGCCGTGTCGAGGGCGCGGCCGGCGCCCTTGTCGATCAGCTCGACGTGACCGGTGAGGGTCGCCGCGAAGACCACCGGCGTCGCCCCGAAGAGCCAGACGGCGACCGCCAGACGGTAGACGCGACCAGTGCGCCCCGCCTTCGCGAGAAGAGCCGACCCGGGCTTTGCCATTGGCGAAGCATAGCACCCGGACTCTGGGCCCCGACCATGTCACAATGCGCCTCATGACGGGCCTTCCACCGGTCGCTGCCATCACCCGCTTCCTCGACGACCCGACCTCCGGCGACTTCGACGAACTGGCCCTCGTCGCCTTCGAGTTCCAGTACCGGCGCATCGACGCCTACCGTCGTCTGTGCGACGCCCGCGGCGCCACGCCGGCGACGGTACGGCGCTGGCAGGACGTGCCCGCGGTGCCCGCGTCGGCCTTCAAGACCTTGCCGCTGGCCGCCGCACCGTCACGCCGCGCCTTCCGCAGCAGCGGTACGACGGCCGGGCCGCGCCGCCGCAGCGTCCACTACCAGCCCTTTCCCCAGCTCTACGAGAGCGCCGTCGACGCGTCCTTCCCGGTCTTCTGCCTGCCCGCGACGCTCACCGCCGGCGGAACGCCGCCGATGCTCTCGCTGATCCCGACCTCGCGCCAGGTACCCGACTCGAGCCTGTCCTTCATGATCGACCGGGTGCTGGCGCGCTGGGGCGGCGCGGACTCGGCCACCGCCTTCGGGCTGTCCGGCGTCGACACCGCGGCGGCGACCGCCTGGGCAAAGGAGCGCGCCGCCGGTGAGCGGCCGGTCCTGGTGCTGGCCACCGCGCTGGCGCTCCTCCAATGGCTCGAGAGACTTCGTGCCGACCGCCTGCACCTCGCGCTGCCGGCGGGCAGCGTGGTCTTCGAGACTGGGGGCTTCAAGGGCCGCGAGCGCGAAGTCACCCGCGCCGAGCTCCTGGCGCTCCTCGAGGAAGGCCTCGCCGTTCCCCCGGAGCGGGTGGTCCGCGAGTACGGCATGACCGAGCTGTCGAGCCAGTTCTACACGCGCTCCCTGACCGGCGGCGACCCGGACCTCTTCTTCGGCCCCCCCTGGACCCGCGTGCGGCTCCTCGAACCGCGGAGCCTCGAGCCCTGCGCGCCGGGAGAACCCGGTCTGGTGGCGGTCTTCGATCTCGCCAACCTGGGCTCCGCCGTCCACGTCCTGACCGAGGACCTGGGCGTCGCCGAACCGGTCCCGTCCACGCCCACCGCATCTTCCGCGGGCTTCCGCCTCCTGGGGCGCGCCGCCGGCGCCGAGCTGCGGGGCTGCTCGCTCACCGCCGAGGAGCTCGCTCGCTCCTGACTCTGGAGGACCTCCGTCCATGTGGAAATCTCTCGTCTCGCTGCCCCTCGGGGACCTCCCCGCGCACCTCCCGATGCTGCTCGTCGGCTGCGCCCTGGCGCTGGCCCTGGTGGCCCCCGCCGCCGGCGCGGCGCCCAGCGAGGACGCGGTCCGACGAGCCCGCGAGGCGCTCCTCGCGCGCTACCCCGACGAGGCGGCGCGCATCGACCGCGGCCTCGCCCAGGTCGCTCGGTTGTGGCAGGACGAGGACGGCGACGACGACGCCTTCATCGCCTTCGCCGAGGGCGAGTTCCTACCCCGGGGCGGTGAGCTCGACGCCACCTTCGGTCGTCTCGAGTTCGCCCTCGAGCGCGTCGGCGGCTACATGACCTCGTTAGTGCGCGATCTCCGGCAGGGAGCCGACCTCGACATCGGTCCGCTTCTCCCCATCGACCGGCGGCTCGCCGGCTACGACCCCTCGGCCCACGTCGTCGACGATCTCTTCGCCAACCGGATCGCCTTCGTCATCCTGCTCAACTTCCCCGACACCACGCTCGACGAGCGGCTCGCGGAAGGTCCGACCTGGACCCGCCGGCAATGGGCCGAGGCCCGCATGACCGAGGGCTTCGACAACCGCGTCCCCGCCGAGGCCAACCAGGCGGTGGCGGAAAGCCTGGCCGCCGCCGACTCGTACATCAACGGCTACAACCTGCACCTCCACCACGTCCTCACCGCCGACGGCCGGCGGGTCTTCCCCGAGGGCCTGCGGCTGATCAGCCACTGGGGTCTGCGCGACGAGCTCAAGGCCCGCTACGCCGACCCCGACGGGCTCGAGAAGCAGCGGCTGATCCAGCGCGTCTTCGAGCGCATCGTGGCGCAGGAGATCCCGGCGGTGGTCATCGACCAGCCCGCCGTCGACTGGACCCCCGAGACCAACGCGGTGCAGCTCGCCTCCGGGGCCGCGGAAGCGGGCTTCGTCCCTCCCACCGGCGATCTCGCCGCCCGCGAGCCCGACGAACGCTATCGTCACTGGCTCGAGGTCTTCCACGCCGAGGAGCTCCTCGACCCCTACTTCCCCGACAGCCCGACCTATGTCGACCGGCGCTTCAACCGCAACCGCGAGATCCCCGAGAAACGCGTGCGGGACCTCTTCGAGAGCGTCCTCAGCTCACCCCTCGGCGCGCGCGTCGGAGCGCTGGTGTCCGAGCGTCTGGGCCGTCCCCTCGAGCCCTTCGACATCTGGTACAACGGCTTCGTCCCCGGCGGCCGTCGTGACGAGGCCGAGCTCGACCAGATCACCCGCGCCCGCTACCCCACCCCCGAGGCCTTCGCCGCCGACCTGCCGCGGATCTTCGGCGAGCTCGGCTTCAGCCCCGAGGACGCCTCGTACCTCGCCGCGCGCATCGTCGTCGATCCGTCGCGCGGCGCCGGCCACGCCTTCGGCCCGGCACGCCCCGACGACGACGCCCATCTGCGCACCCGGGTCGGCGCCGCGGGCATGGATTACAAGGGCTACAACATCGCGGTCCACGAGCTGGGGCACAACGTCGAGCAGGTCTTCTCGACCTCGACCATCGACCACACGCTGCTCCAGGGCGTCCCCAACACCGCCTTCACCGAGGCACTGGCCTTCGTCTTCCAGAAGCGCGACCTCGAGCTCCTGGGTCTCGCCGGAGAGGACGCCGACGCCGCGCACCTGGCGGCCCTCGACAACTTCTGGGGCACCCGCGAGATCGCCGGTGTCGGGCTGGTCGACATGGCCGCCTGGAGCTGGCTATACGCCCACCCCGGCGCCACCCCCGCCGAGTTCCGCGGCGCGGTCGTCGACATCGCCCACGATGTCTGGAATCGCTACTTCGCCGACATCTTCGGCGTCCGCGACCAGACCCTCCTGGCGGTCTACTCGCACATGATCGACAGCGCCCTCTACACCCCCGACTATCCCCTCGGCCACCTCATCGACTTCCAGATCGAACGCCACTTCGAGAGCCTTCCCGAAGACGGCGACCGCACCCTGGGAAGCGAGTTCAAGCGCATGGCCCAACAGGGTCGGCTCACCCCCGACCTGTGGATGGAGCACGCCGTCGGCTCCCCCCTCTCCGCCAAGCCCCTTCTAGAGGCCACTGCGGAGGCCCTCGACGCCATGGCACCGATGGAAGCGGCGAGAGCGCGGTAGGGATCGTAGGGTGCGCGTCAGCGCACCGTTACGTCCCGGCGGGGCTCAGTACCTGTAGGGTGCGCCTGCGCACCATCTGACCCGCCGACTGGTAAATCTTTCACCCGGCCCCCATGCCGGGGGGCTCGCGTCTGCGAGTGGTGGGGGGGTATCTCAGCGCCGCGACCCGCGCGCCTTGCCCTCAGCTGCCGCGGAGGATGTGGTACCCGATCACCGCGAAGCCGATCCCCGTCACGGCTGGCGGTAAGCCCTGGATGACCCAGCCGAGGACCAGCATGACCAGGGCGAGGACGAAGAGGATGTAGGCGACGACTTTGTTGCTCATGATGGGCTCCGATCGGGTGGGCGAGGTTCTTGGTGAAGCGAGCTTACGGCGATGTCCTGAGCTGAATGGACTGCAAGATCGGGGCCTGCGGGCAGGATGTCGTATTGCCGTAGAGACGGTAGGGTGCGCGCCAGCGCACCATGTCGACCCACGGGATCGGTGCGCTGGCGCGCACCCTACCTGCTACCTGCGCTGGGACGGGGAAGAGGAAGGAAGTGGCGGAAACGCATGGGAATCGAACCCACCCCCCGAACCGCTTCCGGCACGGGACTACGGTTTTGAAGACCGCGGGAGGCACCAGCCCCCGAGCGCTTCCGTGGCGGAGTCTACCCCAGTGCCGGGGTGGTGAGGAGGCCGGTTCGGGGGCCCCGTCGGGCGCCGCGGGAGACGCTGTCGCGGGTCGGGGCCGACGGCGGGCGGCGGGTCTTCTATACTCGTCTCTCCGCATCGGCTGCTCGTCTCGGGCGGCGGTCTTCAACGATCCTCGAGAGGTTTCCCGACCATGACGTCCTTCCCTTCGTCCGCTCCTTCCTCGCTCCGGTCGTCGGCACCCCGGGTGCTCGGCGGGCTGGGGCTGAGCTTCCTCCTCGTCCTCGGCGCCTGCGGCGGCGGCGCGCACGAATCCGAGGTCCACGAGGGCTCGCCGGCCGCGCAGCAGCCGGCCCAGAGCCAGCCTGATCAGGGCCAGGCCGCGCCGCCGGCGCAACAACCGCCGGTCGGTGGCGACCTGGCACCGCGCTCGTCGCGGGGCGAGACGGTGACCGCCGAGCCGGGCATGACCGCGACGGCTTCTTCGGGGATCACCTTCGATCTTCCCGACAACTGGCAGCAGCAGCCACCGAGCAACAACATGCGGATGGCTCAGGCCAGCCTACCCGGCCCCGACGGCACGCAGCCGGCGGAGTTCACCGCCTTCTTCTTCGGACCCGGCGGCGGCGGCGGCACCGAGGCCAATCTCCAGCGCTGGGCGGGTCAGATCGCCGCCGACGGTCCGGCGAAGCGCGAGACCTTCGACAGCCACGGCCTCAAGGTGCATTGGATCGAGGTCTTCGGCACGCTCCAGGCGAGCGCCATGATGGGCATGGGCCCGGGTACCGACCAGCCCGACTCGGGGCTTTTCGGTGCAGTGGTGGAGGGCCCCGGCGGGCCGTGGTTCTTCAAGGTCACCGGCCCCCGCGCCACCCTCGAGAGCAACCGCGTGGCCTTCCGCAAGATGCTCGAGAGCGTGCGCGTGCAGCACAGCGTGTAGGGAGCGCACGGCGGCAAGCCGGCCGAGTGGCGCAAAAGCCCTCACCCCCAACCCCTCTCCCAGGACGGGAGAGGGGCGCCACCTCCCCGCCTGCTACCCCTTCCCCACCGTCCGCTGCGCCAGCGTCGCTACGCCCCGCTCGAGGCGACGCACAAGCTCGGGGAGCTCGTCGCGGTCGACGGAGCAATGGGCGATGCGGATGAAGCTCGAGCCGATGGAGATCAGGCCGGTGTCCTCGTGGGCCAGGAGGTGCTGGCGGAGGGCTTCGGCGTCGACGCCGAGCTCTTCGGGGAGCTCGACCAGTGCGAAGCTGCCGGAGTTGAAGGGCTGGGGGCGGAGCAGCGCGTCGTCGGTCTGGGCCAAGGCCTCCTTGAGCACCCGGTAGCGCTCGGCGAGGAGGCTCCGCACCGCCTCGATCTCGTCCTCGATACGGCTTTCACGCATCGCCGCCAGGAGCACCGCCTGCGAGCTCGCCACCGGTGAGCCGACGGTCGAGCGGACCAGACCCATGACCTTGCTCTCGAGGGCGTCGGCGGCGGGCGAGCCGGGCGCGAAGGGGAAGGTCAGGAAGCCGACCCGGCCGCCAAAGAAGGAGAACTCCTTGGTGGCACCGTCGACCTTGACCGGGAAGAGCTCGGGGTGAGCCCCCACCAGGTCCCAAAACATCGACCACCGCGAGATGTCGTCCTCGTAGACCAATCCGGCGTAGGCGTCGTCGCAGATCACCACCACCGGCCTCTCGGCGGCCAGGCGTACCAAGGAAGCGCGGATCTCGCGCCGCTCGGTGTCGGTGGCCGAGTAGCCGCCGGGGTTCGACGGCAGGTTGAGGATCACCACCACCGGCTCGCCGGCGGCGAGGGCGCCGCCGGCCACCGCCTCCTCCGCGAAGCGGTGGTTGTAGACGCCGTCGCGGAAAGCCGGAGCCGAGATCATCCGGGCGCCGGTGCGCGTGGCGAAGACATGGTTGTAGTTGCCCCAATAGGGCGACGGCACCACCACCGCGCGGCCGTCGCCGCCAAACAGGTCGGCGAGAATCGACAGGCTGTGGGACAGACCGCAAGTGACCAGCGGCAGCGTCGAAGGACGGTCGGCTCCCTGGCCGCGGCGCTGCCGTTCGCGCCAACGCTCGCGCACCTCGGTGATCCCCGCCACCGGCGAGTAGAGGAAGGCACGATCGAGCTCCTTGCCATCGAGGCCGCCGAGCACCCGCGCCATGGTCGGCAGGGGTAGCGAACCGCCGTGACCGTCGGTGAGCTGGCCGATGGTGCCGTTGTACGTGGTGCTGCGCGCTTCGCGGGCCTGCACCGGGATGCCCGCGGGCATCACGATGCGCCGGCCCAGGGGGGAAAGACACCGGGCCAGCGCCGGCGCCTCGGATTCCAGGGATTCGTTGACCCGCCGTAGCAGATCGCTCATCGCTCGCTCCTTGCTTGAGTTCCGTAGACAGGCCGAGGGACCGGCCCACGGGCTAGCTTATCGGCTCTCGGGCCGCCGCCGTGTGCCTCAGGGCGAGGAAGCCGCCGGTCGCAGCGTGAGGGTCGAGACGGTGGCGGCGGTGATGGCCGCATCGGTCCACGGCACCGGATGCAGCTCGCCATCGAGGTAAGGCCGGAGCTGATCGTCGTAGTGCTCGTCCCAGGGGTGCCCCGACTGGCCGCCGGGGAGCACCGCGAGCCCGCCATCGGGATTGGCGAGATCGACCAGCCAGCGCATCGAGGGACCATAGGTGACTGGTTGACGGTCGCCGCGCCAGCCCCCGCCGAAGGCCGCGACGGTGGTCGCCGAGCCGATCATGGGCATCGGACCGCGGTTGAAGAAGCGGCCGATGACCGGCGCCGAGCCCGCCGGGTGGCGGAGTGTCAGCGTGTGCAGCTCGCCGTACTTCCACGCCGCCACGTCCTCGCCCCAGCGGGCGACGCCGTCGGTCCAGGCGGCGGCGAGGGCGGCCTCGACGACCTGTCTGCGGGTTTCCACCGTGTCCGGAGTCTCGACGTCGTCGAACCACACCGGGTCCATCGTCCCCTGGAGGATCCGTTCGAGCCGTCCGCGCTCGTAGACCGAGGGCACGTGGTCGTGCTCGCTCTCGTCATTGAAGATGCCCTCGATCAAGTGGCGCTCGAAGAGGGCGTAGAGCGCCGACGGCCCCTCGACGTCCATGCTGCCGTTCCAGGCGGCGAGGACGGCGAACGCCCGGCCGGCGTCGCCTGGGTACTCACCCGAGCACAGGCCCAAGACCTCGTTGGCGAAGAGCGAGACATGGTCGGTCTGCACCTTGCCCATGCCCGCGACGGTCCAGGTGGGCTGGGCGAGGAGCAGCTCGCGGATCCGGTCGCGGCGGCTCGAGACGTCGAAGTCGGCGCTCAAAGGCTGGTCGTAACCGGGCGGACGGATGTCGTTGTTGGCGGTCACCAGCAGGTCGTCCTCGGGGCGCAGGATCTTGGGGTCGAGGTCGGTGGGGCGCAGCCCGGACCAGCCGTAGGCCGGGTCCCAGGCGGGCGCCGGCAGCCGGCCGTCACCGCTCTTGCGCTCCGGTACCCGACCGAGCACCGTGTAGAGCAACCCGCCGTCGCGCTGTGCCACCACCAGGTTCTGCGCCGGACCGACATAGGACGAGATCGCCGCGGGGACGTCTTCGAGGGTGTGAGCCCGCGCCAGGCGCAGGAAGGCCAGCAGCGGATCCGCGGGCAGATAAGCGGTCCAGGCGAGGCTCCTCGCCGGCAGACCGATCTCGGGCTCGGCGGCGAAGAGCGGACCGATGTCGGTGCTCCGCAGCTCGAGGGTGACCGGCGCCGCTCCCTTGACCCCGATGTCTTCGGTCTCGACGGTGATCGGAGCCCAGCCGTCGCCACGGCGGACCTGGGTACCCGACGGGTCCAGGGCCTCGAAAAAGAGGTCGTGGTCGTCGAGCATGACGTTGGTCACCGCCCAGGCCAGGTGCTCGGTTCGACCGACGACCACCCCGGGGAGGCCGGGGAGCGTCATCCCCGCCACCTCATAGTCGGGGGCACGGATCAACGCCTGGTACCAGACCCCGGGCAGGCGGAGGCCCAGGTGAGGGTCGTTGGCGACCAGGGGTGCGCCGGAAGCGCTCCGCGAACCGCCCACCGCCCAGTTGTTGCTCCCCGGCGAAGCGTCGGGCCCCGGCTCGGCGGCATTCCGTCCGCTGCGCAGCTCGGAGCTCGCCCGCGCCAGCTCCTCGATCTCCGCCGCCGGTGGCAGGACGCCGTCACCGATCACGTCGAGGGTGCGATCGACGCCATAGGTGCGGAGCCAGCGAAAGCGCTCCTCCTCGGGCCGGTCGTTCCAAAACGACAGGTCCTGAGCCATGAGCAAGGCGAAGCACAGGCTGTCGACGGGTTGCCAGGGCTCGGGCTCGATGCCCAGCAGCTCGAGGGTCGGCGGCAGCCGCGAGCCCCGCTCGTCGAGCCAGGCGTTGACCCCGGCGGCGTAGGCTTCGAGAGCCTCCTTCGATTCGGGGCCGGCGCTCTGCCACAAGGTCTCGGCGGCGCGGCGCAGGCGGAGCTTCCGCATCCCGCGGTCGTAGTCGAGGGTGATCTCGCCGAGCACCTCCGACAGCCGACCGGACGCCGCCCGCCGACCGATCTCGAGCTGGGTCATGCGGTCGTTGGCGTGCAGGTAGCCGAGGGCCGCCGAGGCGTCGCGGAGCGACGCGGCTTCGATGTTGGGCACCCCCCAGCGGTCCCAGCGCACCGTCACGGTCGCTTCGAGCCCTGGCAGCTCGAAGCTGCCGCTCCGCGCGGGTAGCCCGGATCGTGTCAGCCACCACCAGGCGCCGGCGGCGACGATCAGGAGGAGCAGGACGATGAGCCCTGCCGTGCGGAGAACGGTGCGCTTCTTCATCGGGATCTCCTGCTCCGGGAGGCGAAGGTAGAAGGTCGATCCAGGGGGCCGGTCCGGACGACGAGTCTACCCGGGAAGACCTGGCCGACGAAGAACGCCGCCGAGGTCAGAGCACCGCCAGGAGCTCGCGGGCACGCTCGGCTTCGGGCGCCTTGGGATCGAGCTCGAGAAACCGCTCGAGGTGCTGGCGCGCCTGGTCGTTGTCGCCGGCACCGATGTAGTACCGCCCCAGCAGGTAGTGGGCCGTGGGATTCTTGGCGTCGGTTCCGAGGGCCTTCTCGAGGAGCCCGCGGGCCTGTTCGGGCTCGCCCTGGTCGAGGAGGTCGCTCGCCTGGTGAACCAGCTCGTCGGCGGCGGAGGCCTGACCACCACGACCGGTAGCAGCCGCCGCCGGCGGCGACGGTGGCGCCTGACGGATGCGCTCGACGTCTTCGTAAACACCCTGTCCGACGGGGTTCAAGGGGTCCTCCGCGAGGATTTTCTCGGCCTGCTCGAAGGCCGCGTCGTAGTCGCCGCGGCGCATCTGTAGCTTGGCCAGCGCCTCCCGCGCCTGGAGCAGCTCCGGATCGAGTCCCGCCGCCTGCTCGAAGAGCTCGATGGCCTGGTCGAGGTCACCACCCTTGAGCGACTCGACGGCCTCGTTGAAGACCCGCACGGCGAGCGCCGGGCTGCCGCCGCTGGCGATCAGGAGGTCGCGGATCCGGCTCGCCTCCTCCTGCTGGTCGAGCTGGATGTAGGCGTCGTGCTGGATCTCGAGGGCGTGGTGGTCGTCGGGCCGCTGCTCGAGGGCCTTGCCCGCCTCCTCGAGGGCCTGCTTCGCTTCGTGGCGACGCAGATGGATCTCGGCCAGCGCGACGTGCGCCGCGGTCAACGTCGGCTCGTCGCGCAGCGCGCGGCGGAAGCTCTTCTCGGCACCCTCGAGGTCACCGGCGTTGAACTTGGTCGCCGCGTCGTTGTAGAGGGCGCGGGCCGACCCGTGGAGCTCCCGGTCGCCTTCGTCGGAGGCCAGCTGTGAGAGGGATTGGCCGGCTCCCTCACCGCTCTGGAGCACGAAGTTCTGTTTGATCGACGTGTCCCCGGTGCGCAGCAGGCCGGTCTCGAGACTCCCCTCGAGCACCTGGTAGCCCTCCTTGCGCACCGTGTAGCGGAAATCGTACTTCTGCGCCGGTAGCGGCAGGCGGTACTCGCCCTCGCCGTTGGTCTCGGCGCGGCTGGTCAGCGGCGGTCCCTTGAGGGTCACGACCTCGACCTCGGCACCGGCGAGGGGCGCACCGGACGAGTCGGTGACCTGGCCCCACAGGGTCGCCAGGGCCGCCACCGCCGGCGGCGGCGCCGCACCGGCGACGAGGACGACGGTGGCGAGGCCGAGGAGGAATGTCTTCTGGGCCGTGAGGGGTTTCTTCATCTCGGGTCCTCCCTGCGGTGGCGGCGGCCCGGCGATGCCCCCGGGCTCGTGATGCCTGTCCTTGTCGGGGCGTCGAGTCATGCTACCGCCAAGCCTCGGCCCCGCTCAACGAGTCGCTCCGGCTACCTACGAAACACGGCCGCGAACGTTGACGTAAGATCCTCGACGATTGCGTCGTGTTGTCCACCAAAGGGCCGGGGCCATCCCCGATCCGACCCAAGCGCAGAACCCAGGGCGGCCTCCGGCAGCCGCAGATCTCCCCGAAGGAGCCCCCATGAGACTCGTTCCGACCTCCCTCACCGCCCGCTGGCTGGCCGTGGTGCTGCTCGTCGCCGGCGCCGGCCTCGCCGCCTGCGGCCGACCGCCCGGAGAAGCCGGAGCCACGCCGGCCCATGGCGCCGACGGCAAGGACGACGGCACCGAGGTCGAGGACACGGCGGTCCCCGTCGAGGTCGTCGCCCTCGACCGAGGCCCCATCGAGGCGGTGCTCCGCTTCTCCACCAACCTCGAGGCCGAAAGCGCCGTCGAGGTGCTGGCGGAGGCCAACCGCCAGGTCCGCCAGCTCCTGGTCGAGGAGGGCGACCCGGTGCGCCGAGGTCAGGTCCTCCTGAGGCTCCAGGACGATGAGCAGCGCAACGACCTGGCCAAGGTCGAGGTGGAGCTGCGCAAGGCCGAACGCGACTACGACCGCCAGCAGCGGCTCTACGACCAGGGCTTCCTGAGCGAAGAGGACTACAACTCCGCCACCTACGAGATCGAGCAGCTCCAGCTGCGGCTGCAGGAGGCCCAGCGCCAGCTCTCCTACACCGAGGTGCGTGCCCCCATCAGCGGCACCGTCACCTCGCGCAAGGTCAACCTCGGCGACTTCGTGACCATCAACCAGCCGCTCTTCGAGCTGGTCGACTTCGACTCGATCGTCGCCCGCGTCTTCGTCCCCGAAAAAGAGCTCGCCAACCTCGAGCGCGGACAGGAGGCGCGGATCAGCGCCCAGGCCCTCGCCGGCCGCGACTTCCGCGGCCACATCGAGCGCATCGCCCCGGTGGTCGACCCGAAAAGCGGCACGGTCAAGGTGACCATCGCCCTCGACGACCGCAGCGGCCTGCGCCCGGGTCTCTACGTCGACGTCTCGCTGGTCACCGCCGTCCACGAGCAGGCGGTCTTGGTGCCCAAGCGAGCGCTGGTGTACGACCAGGACCAGGTCTTCGTCTACCGTCTGAGCGGCGAGGACCACGTCGAACGCCTCGAGCTCGAAGCCGCCCTCGAGGACAAGGTCAACGTCGAGCCGCGGGGCGACGTCCTCGACGCCGGCGACCGCATCGTCGTCGCCGGACAGGCGGGTCTCAAGGACGGCGCCGAGGTGCGTCTGGTGAGCTCCCTCGGTGAGCCCACCGAGACCGCCCCGTCGTCGGATTCGCTGGAGGCACGGTGAGTCCCGAGGACCACGACGGCCACCACCCCGACGCCGGCGACGACGCACCGACGACCGGGAGCGCCGCCGCGGGCGAGCCCACGGTCACACCTCATCTCCGGCGGTCGAGCTTCAGCACGCGGCGGCCGGTGGCGGTCCTGGTGATCTTCCTCGCCGCCGGCGTCTTCGGCTTCTTCTCCTACGGCCGGCTGCCGGTGTCGCTGATGCCCGAGCTCAGCTACCCGACGCTGACCGTCCGCACCGAGTACCCGGGCGCAGCGCCGGAGGAGGTCGAGAACGACATCAGCCGGCCGGTGGAGGAAGCCCTGGGCGTGGTCGGCGGGCTGCAGCGCATCAGCAGCGTCAGCCGTGCCGGCGTCTCCGACGTGGTGCTCGAATTCGCCTGGGACACCGACATGTCCGAGGCCACCCAGGACGTCCTCGAGCGCCTCGACCTGATCTTCCTGCCGGACGAGGCGGACCGGCCGTTGATCCTCCAGTACGACCCCTCCCTCGATCCGGTGATGGAGCTCTCGCTGTCCGGCGAGGGCGACCGCTTCGCCGGCGAAGAGGGGCTGCGGCGGCTGCGGCGCCTCGCCGATCTCGAGATCAAGCGGCGTCTCGAGCCCATCAAGGGCGTCGCCGCGGTGCGTGTCCGCGGGGGTCTTGAGGAGGAGATCCACGTCCTCGTCGACGAGGAGGCGCTCCGGCGCACCGGGCTGCCCATCGACACCGTCATCGACCGCCTGCGCCAGGAGAACATCAACGTCGCCGGCGGCACGATCCAGGAGGGCCGCACCGAGTACATGGTGCGCACCCTCAACGAGTTCCAGAACCTGCGCCAGATCGAGGACGTGGTGCTCGCTCGGCTCGACGGCCGCGAGGTGCGGATCCGTGACGTCGCGACGGTCTCCTACTCGAACAAGGAGCGCCAGATCCTCACCCGCACGGACGGCGGGGAGAGCGTCCAGATCGAGATCCTGAAGGAGGCCGAGGCCAACATCGTCGATCTCGCCAAGCGGGTGCGGGAGGCGGTGGGCACCCTCGACCTCGACCGGGAGCGGCGCCGCGAAGCCGGTGAGCTCGAGGAGGCGAAGCCCGCGCCCTTCGGCAAGCCGCAACCCGGAGGTGCCAAGGCGGAGCCGCTGGCGGTGGCGCTCTATCGCTCCGAAGGTGCGGTCCTCAAGGTGGTCGCCGACCGCTCGACCTTCATCGAGAGCTCCATCGACGAGGTGATCTCGACCGCCGTGATCGGCGGTCTACTGGCCGTACTCGTCCTCTTCCTCTTCCTGCGCAGCGGGCTGTCGACGGCCATCGTCGCGGTGAGCATCCCGATCTCGCTGCTCATCACCTTCGCGCCCATGAACCTCGTCGGCGTCAGCCTCAACATCATGTCGCTGGGCGGCCTGGCGTTGGGCGTCGGCATGCTCGTCGACTCGTCCATCGTCGTCCTCGAGTCGATCTACCGCTGCCGCGAGGAGGGCGACGACCTGGTCACCGCCGCGGTGCGCGGCACCGCCGAGGTGCGCGGTGCGGTGGCCGCCTCGACCTTGACCTCCATCGCGGTCTTCTTCCCCATGGTCTTCGTCGAAGGGATCGCCGGCCAGGCCTTCGGCGACCTCGGGCTGGCGGTGGTGATCTCGCTCCTCGCCTCGCTGGCGGTGGCGGTCTACTTCATCCCGATGCTCGCCAGCCGTCGCGGCATCGACACCAGCATCGCCGCGGGCCCGGCGGAGGGTGGCGCCCGCTGGCGCCGCTGGACCGCCGTCGAGACCTTTCGCCGCGATTTCCGCGCCGCGGGACGCTGGCGCTGGTTGATCCTCCCCTACCTGGTGATCCGGCTGGTCGTGGGGCTGCTCCTCGAGCTCATCGGCAAGGTCTTCCTGGGTCTCGCCGGCGGGACGGTGCGGGTGCTCCGGTGGCTGACCCGGCGGGTGCTGGGACCGGTCTTCGGCGTGCTCCTGGCGCTGCCCCTCCGCCTGACCCAGAGCTTGCTCGAGGGTCTTCGCACCGGCTACCCGAGGGTGCTGCGCTGGGCGCTCCGCCACAGCGCCGTGGTGGTCGCGGCGGCGCTCGGGATCACGCTCATCACCTGGTGGTCCGCGAGCCGGCTGGGCACCGAGCTGCTCCCCGAGGTCCACCAGGGGGAGTTCACCTTCGAGGTCGCGCTCCCCGTCGGCACGCCCCTCGAGAAGACCGTCGAGGTCCTCGGTCCCCTCGAGAAGCAGATGCTCGCCGATGGCCAGTACCTCGACTCGTTGCTCGTCACCTACGGTTTCGACCCCTCGACCTCGCAGCGCTCCGACGAGGGCGAGCACTCGGCGCGCTTCAAGGTCCTGGTCCACCGGCCTGAGCCGAGCGTCCTCGGTCGTCTGCTCGCACCGCTCACCGGCAAGCCGGCGGAAGACTACGATCTCAAGGCTCGCGAGGCGGTGGTCATCGACCAGCTGCGCCGCAGGCTGACGCGCATCCCCGATCTCGACGCGCGGGTGACGCGACCGGTGCTGTTCAGCTTCCGGACGCCGGTCGAGGTCGAGGTCCACGGCGAGGACCTGGGGCAGCTCCGGCTCTACGGCGACCGCGCGCGGCAGGTGCTCGCCGAGCTGCCGGCGTTGACCGACGTCGAGAGCAGCTTGAAGGCCGGTGCACCGGAGGTCCAGATCGTCTACGACCGCGACCGGTTGTCGCGCTACGGGCTCAACATCCAGCAGGTGGCGCAGCGGGTCCGCAACCAGGTCCAGGGTTTCGAGGCGACGCGCTACAACCTGCGCGACCGGCGGATCCCGATCCTGGTGCGCCTCGACGAGGGTGATCGCGAAACCGTCGGCGACGTCCGCGACCTGGTGGTCAACCCCGGTGCCGAACGACCCATCCCGCTGTCGGCGGTGGCCCGGGTGGAGCTCGGTGAGGGGCCCAGCGAGGTGCGCCGGGTCGACGGCCAGCGCATCGCCCTGATCAGCGCCAACCTGGCGGGGGTCTCCCTGGGCACCGCCGCCGACGACATCGTCGACGCGCTGCGCCGGGACGTCGACTGGCCCGGCGACATGACCTTCTACGTCACCGGCCAGAACCAGGAGTGGCAACGCAGCCAGAAGAGCCTGTGGCTGGCGCTGGCGCTGTCGATCTTCCTGGTCTACGTCATCATGGCGGCGCAGTTCGAATCGCTGGTCCAGCCGCTGGTGATCATGCTCACCATCCCGCTGGCCTTCTTCGGCACCATGCTGACGCTGTGGTGGCTGGGGATCAGTCTGTCGATCGTGGTCTTCCTCGGGATGATCATGCTCGCCGGCATCGTGGTCAACAACGC